>CAYSKR010000279.1:0-6441 GCA_964431675.1 uncultured Myxococcales bacterium | reverse complement strand
ATCCATCGTCGGCGGCGCTCATTGCGCCTTCCACTACTGCCTTGCCAGAGGCGTTCGCGTATTCGTCGAGCTTGCGGTACAGCGTCTTGCGATCGAGCCCCAACCGTTGCGCCGCGCGCGTCTTGTTGCCACCCTCGGCGCGCAGGACGCGCTCGATGTATTCGCGCTCGACTTCGCTGACCGTCAGGCCCTGCGCCAGCGCCGTGGCCAGGCGATCTTGCCCGCGCTTGCAGCGCACCGCAGGCGGCAGGTCAGCGGCACCAATGACGTCGCTTTCGGCCAGCGCAACCGCCCGCTCGACCGCATTTTCCAGTTCGCGCGCGTTGCCAGGCCAGGCGTAGGCGAGCAATAGCTTGTTCGCGTCCTCGGTGAAACCGCGCACGGACTTGGTGGTGCGCTCGGCCGAACGCGCGAGAAAATGCTCGGCGAGGGGAAGAATGTCCTCGCTCCGGTCGCGCAGGGGCGGCAGATGAATGTGAATGACGTCCAGGCGATAGTAGAGATCTTCGCGGAAGCTGCCTTCCCGAAGGCGCGCTTCGAGGTCGCGGTTGGTGGCGGCGATGATGCGCACGTCGATGCTTTCGGTCTTGCTGGCACCAAGGGGACGCACTTCCTGCTCTTGCAGCACGCGCAGCAGTTTGGGCTGCAGGGCCAGCGGCAATTCCGCAATCTCGTCGAGGAAAAGCGTGCCGCTCGAAGCTTCGACGAACAGGCCCGCACGATCGGTGCGCGCGTCGGTGAAGGCACCGCGCTTGTATCCGAACAGCGCGCTTTCCAGCAACGTGTCGGGAATGGCGGCGCAGTTGACCGCGACGAAGGGCCCGGCCGCGCGGCCGCTCCGGTGGTGAATCGCCCGGGCCACGAGTTCCTTGCCGGTGCCCGATTCGCCCGTGACCAGCACGCTGGCCTGCGATGCCGCCAGACGGCGCACGATGCCGAAGATGTCCTGCATCACCCGCGACCGGCCGACAATGTTTTCGAATCGGTAGGGGCGATCGACTTCCTCGCGCAGCCGCTTGACCTCGGCTTGCAGGGCGCGCTCGCCCAGGGCCTTGTCGATGGTCACCAGCAGTTGGTCCATCTCGAACGGCTTGGTGATGTAGTCGTACGCGCCCAGCTTGACCGCGCGAATAGCGGTATCGATGGATCCGAATGCCGTGATGGTGATGACGTGGGGAGCGGGCTTGCTCGCCTGGATTTCACGCAGCAGATCCAGCCCGTCCAGGTCGGGCATCTTGACGTCCGAGACCACCAGGTCGATGCCACCGCGTCGCACCCGTTCGACGCCTCCGCGGCCACCCAAAGCGACTTCGACCGCGAAGCCTTCACGCTCAAGTTCTTCTTTAAGAAAGTCGCGCATCGCCGCGTCATCATCCACGATCAGGATGGTCGCGCGATGCGATCCGGCGCGCTGTTCCGCGCCGTCGATTGCAGCGGACTTGGAGGCGGGGAACGGCACGGCGATGGCAGCGTAGCACGAGCCGCAGATCACCCGGCTCCGCAGCTCGTGCCCCGCAGGGCGGCCGCGAGCCCGTCCTCCCGTCCCGTGGGCAAGAAGACGCGAAACACGGCACCGCCACCCGGGCGTTCGTCGACCTCGATCCAGCCGTCGTGATCGCTGACGATGCCGCGGCTGACCGCCAGGCCCAGGCCGGTGCCTTCGCCGGTGTCCTTGGTGGTGAAGAAGGCCTCAAAGATCTTTTCGCGATCGGCTGGCGGGATACCGGGTCCGCTGTCTGCAACCTCGAGCATAAAGTAGGGCGCAGTCGGCGACATCTCCAGACCCTCCTTGCGGCGGGTCACGAGCGTGATGGCGACGTCCAGGCTTCCGCCCGAGGGCATCGCGTGGACCGCGTTCGACAATAGGTTCAAGCAGACCTGCTGAATGGCCTCGGGATCGCCGGGAATATGGGGCAGCCCGGCGGGCGCGGCGACCGTCGTGGTGATGCGCTGCCGTTCCAGGGATTCGCCGATGAATTCCATCGCCTCGGTCACCACCTGCCCGACGTCAACCCGGGTCAGGGTAGGGCCGCTCTTGCGCGCAAACGCGAGCACCTGGTGGATGATCTTGGCGATGCGATCAACCTGGCCCGCAATGATCTCGGCGTTCTTTTGCACCTCAGCGGGATCGCTCGCGCGCCGGGCCAGGGAGCGCGAGCGGCCGCCGATCACGTTCAGCGGCGTTCCAACTTCGTGCGCGATCTCGGCGGCCATCTGCCCCATGGTCGCCAGCTTCTCGGCCTGGCGCAGCCGCGTCTCAAGGGCCAGGCGCGCGTTGTTCGCGGTGGCCTCTTCCTGCCGCGCCTCGCGCAGGTAGTTGGTCATCGCGTTGAAGCGGCCCGCGAGGCTGCCAATCTCGTCGTCGCGCTCGGGCAGAACGGCGCGCGACAAGTCGCCCTTCGAAACCGCGTCGATCGCGTCGATGAGGCGGCGCAGCGGCGTGACCACGCTGCCGAATAACAGGAAGTAGATGACCGCGCCGAAACAGAGGACGCCCGCGGCCAGAAACGGCAGCGCCCGGAGCGCGGTCGCTCTGACCTCCGCATCGATGAAGCGCGCATCGCGCAGCAGGCCCAGCACCGCCACGATCTGGCGGGTCGGATCGCCCGGGGCAGCGTTGTGCACCGGGATCGCCATGACGAAAAACGGACGCTGCCCCTCGGCAACGAAGAACTGTCCGCGCGCCTTGTCGGCGTTCGTGGTGGCCTCGACCAGGCCCGCCCACGAGTTGTAGTCGGGCGCTTTCCAGGTTCCCGCTGCCAGCGCTGCAAGCTGAAACAGGCCGTCTTTCGCGGCCGCCCACGCCGCGCGCGCTTCGATCACGGCCCTGGCTTGCAGCGGCGGGACAGGTTCAATGCCGGCGACCAGTGCATCGGCGATCGCGGTGGCCTCGCGCTCCAGATCGCGCTCAAGATCGGCGCGCCGCGACGACATCATCGCCAGGATGACGAGGCCCATCACCCCCGCCATGACCAGCGTCGTGATGACGGCCACGCGCGGACCAAGTTTCATCGGCGTGCGAACTCGGCGCCGGACCTGGCGACCGTGGGGCGGCGCGGTTCGAGTGCCTGTTTGAAGGACTCGGGATCGCTTTGGCTGGTGTCAAGCAGGCACAAATAGTAACTATTAGTTTGGTTTTGTGCCAGCGGACTACCCGCTGCGTCGTTTTGACGTAACCATTTTGACAACTCCCGGCGGGACTCTGGGCTATCGTCCTGGCCGTGACCAACCCCCGTGAGCTGATTCATGATCGGATTCTGATGGCGCTCCCGGGTGCCAGCGTGGACGTCACCGACGACGACGGCGCGCACTTTGCCGCCACGGTGATAAGTTCGGCGTTCGAGGGGCTGCCGCTCCTGGATCGCCATCGCAAGGTGTACGCCGCGCTGGGCGAACTGATGCACGGTCTCATTCACGCCCTGGCACTGGTCACCCAAACACCAACGGAGAAATCATGACGGACGAGTTGAAGACACGCATCGAGAATACCATCGCGCAAAACCGCATCATGTTGTTCATGAAGGGCAACCCGCAGATGCCGCAGTGTGGTTTTTCGGCGGCGGTGGCGGGTATCCTCAAGGAAATCGCGGTTCCGTTCGGCACGTTCAACATCCTGGCCGATCAGGAATTGCGCGAAGGCCTCAAGGAATACGCGAGCTGGCCCACGTACCCGCAACTTTACGTCGACGGGAAGCTCGTCGGTGGTGCCGACATCGTGCGCGAGCTGCACGCCAAGGGCGCACTGGCACCGATCCTGACAGCGACCGCGGCGGCGGCGAATTAGCGGGAAATCACATGGCGCGCGTCAAACTGGAGCTGCCCGCGCGCCTGCCGTTCGCGATCGAGATCGACGTGCGCGTGACCGACGTCAACTACGGCGGGCACCTCGGCAACGATGCGTTGCTCAGCCTGGTCCACGAGGCGCGGGTGCGGTTCTTGCGGGAGCACGGCCTTTGCGAAGGCAACGTCGACGGCACGCTGCTCATCATGACCGACGCGGTCGTCGTGTACCGCGCCGAGGCGTTTGCGGGTGATCGCCTGCATTTCGAGGTCGGGGCAGGGGATGCCACCCGCGTGAGTTGCGATTTTTTTTACCGATGCACGCGCGTCGCCGACGGCAAACTGGTCGCCGAGGCAAAGACCGGCGTTGCGTTTCTGGATCCGGCCACGCGCCGCGTGGTTGCGCTACCACCGTCGATGCTCGCGCTTGCGGCGGCGTGAGTTTGCTCCTGCTGCTGCGGCCCCGATACCGGTCGTCGCCATAACTCCATGGGGCGGCGATTTGGCCTACACGTCGAGATCGCCGACGATGGCGCGCAAATTTCCCTTGTGCGCGATGAGGAGCTCTTTGCCGCGCGCCGCCGTGACGCGGGCGTGATGCATGACGATCGCCACCTTGGCCCGGCCACCGGCCTTCTTGATCAGGTCGAGCGCCGCGTCGTCCTTGAGGCCGGTCAGCTTGTGAACGATGCGCACCGCGCGCGCCCACAGCTTTGCGTTGGTCGGACGCACGTCCACCATGAGGCCGCCATAGGTCTTGCCCAGCAGGACGAACGCCGTTGACGAGATTGCATTCAACGTCAGCTTGGTCGCGGTGCCGGCCTTGAGGCGCGTCGATCCGGCGATCACCTCAGGCCCGGTCGCGACCTCGATGACCACATCGCAGTGTGAAGCCGTTTCGGCCGGCGCGCGCCCACAGGTCACGAACACCGTGGCGGCGCGACGGTAGGCGGCGTACTCGATGGCGGCCCGCACGAACGGCGTCACGCCCGACGCGGCGATGGCGCACACGACGTCCGCCGGACCGACGGACGCTTTGCGCATGCGCGCCTCGGCATCGCGCGCGTTGTCCTCTGCTCCCTCGATCGACCGGGTCAAGGCGACCGGGCCACCGGCGATCACGAAAGCGACCAGCGATGGCGGGATGCCGAAGGTTGGCACGCATTCCGCAGCGTCGAGCGCGCCGAGGCGCCCCGAGGTCCCGGCACCGACGTAGATGAGGCGTCCGCCCGCCGCAAGCTTTTCGGCAACCAGCCGTGCAGCCACCGAGATCTCGTGCGACCGGGCGCGGACCGCGCGCAGTCCGATCGCCTCCTCGTCGAGCAGCAGCTTGACGACCGCTTCGGGCGGAAGCGTGTCCAGCAACTCGGCCCGGGGATTTTCCGCCTCGGTCGGCAGCTTGGCGTAGTCAACGCTGGACTGGGCTTTCGATCGCGGCATGGAAATGCATTGTCCACCGAACCGGGCTGCTGGCAAAGTGGGGCCGAATATTGTCACAATGGCCGCCATGTCACCATCCGTTCGTCACCTCGCCATGGGCGTGACCGCCCTGATCGCGGGCATGGTCGCGTGCGCCGCACACGATCCCGGGCTGCGCCTCGAGGTGGCGGGTCCGTGACTGGTAGCCCGGGCGACGCGCGCCAGAGCAAGCGCGTCTCGATCGACCTCGGCACCACGCTCAAGCTGCAGGGTGGTCGGCTGCTGCAGTCCCGCACGCGCGACCTTTCGCGCACCGGCATTTGCCTCATCACCTCGGAGCCACTTCCCGGCGGACAGACCCTCGCGCTCGATCTGGTCCTCGCAACATCCGACAACACCGTTTCCGAACCACTGACTCTTCCCGCCCGCGTCGTGTGGTGCACCGCCATCGGTGGATCGTTTCAGATCGGGGCCATCTTTGACAACCTGACCAGGGATCAGGACGGCATCCTCGAGATGTTCATGCACTACCTTGACGGGACGCTGGCACCCGTGGGAGCCGCCAGATCGGACGACGACGACCCGGTGACTCCGCCGGCGGATTGCAAGGATGACCCGTTCGGGAAGTGATGCTGTTCACGACCGCAAGATGGCATCCGCGATGCGCACGCCATCAAGCGCGGCGCTGACGATGCCACCTGCGTAGCCCGCACCTTCGCCCGCAGGGTACAGGCCGGCAACCGAGGGCGACTGCAGGGAATCGGATCGCCGCAACACCCGCACCGGCGCGCTGGTCCGCGTCTCGACCCCCACCAGGACCGCGTCCGGGTGATCGAGCAGGCGGTGGCGGGCAAGAATTTGCCCAAGTCCGCGGCGCAAGGCATCGATAACAAATGCGGGCAAGATCGACGCGAAATCTGCGTCCACCACGCCCGGGTGATAGCTGGTCTTGGGCAACGAACTCGATGTTCGTCGGGCGAGGAAGTCGGCGAGGCGCACGGCGGGCGCGCGAAACATTCCGCCGCCAGCGACAAACGCCGCGCGCTCGATCGCCCGCGCAAAGGCGATGCCGGCGAGAGCGCCACCGGGCGAGGGGCCAAGGTCCGCAGGCGTCAGCGGCACGACCATGCCGGCATTGGCAAAAGCCGAAGCACGCGCGGACAGGCTCATGCCGTTGACGACCACGCCGTCGGGTTCGGTCGCAGCGGGCACGATGAACCCTCCGGGGCACATGCAGAAGCT
>CAYSKR010000278.1:0-13924 GCA_964431675.1 uncultured Myxococcales bacterium | reverse complement strand
GGACCGAGGATAGCACCTGCGGCTCCGTGAGCTGCCCCGTGGCCGAGGCGTAATTGTACGACGTCACCTCGTTCGACTCGCCGATGACGTACGCATACTTGCCAGACGGGTGGAAGTCCAGGTGCCGAGCCGCGGCCCGGGGGATGGTCGCAGGGTCGTTCGGCGACAGCTTCCCGGTTGCGGCCTCGATCTTGTAGGACGCGATGATGTTCGACCCAAGAGCGTTGATGAATAGGAAATTGCCGCTCGGATCGACCACCGCCTGGTGCGCGTTCATGCCCGGCGACAACATCTGAATCTGGCCACCCACCATCCCTCCGGTCACCGGAACCACGAAGGCCATCCCGGCACCGTAGTGCGCCGTGTAGATCCACTTGCCCGACGGGTGAAGAATCAGGTGCGTCACCGCCATCCCGTCCATCGGCAGCGGCAGCGTGGTTTCGCTTGTCTTCGTGAGGGCACCGGTCGCCGGGTCGAGGCTGAACGAAAGCACCTTGTCCTTCTGCGTGCCGTAGGCTGCCCTGCGTGGCCCGTCGATGTACATGAAGGCACCGCCGTTTTCCGCCTGGCCCGGGGCCAACGCCAGTGCGCCCGTGGCCATGTCGAGGGTAAGCACCGTCGCGCTGGAATCCTTGGCCACGTACACGAACGGGCTGCCGCCAGCTACCACCGCGCCACCCGCGCCACCCGCACCACCACCAGTGGCACTACCGCCCGCGCCGCCCGCAGCGCTACCGCCCGCGCCGCCCGCGCCGCCCGCAGCGCTACCGGCTGCGCCGCCTCCAGCCGAACCACCATTGCCCGAGCCTCCGGTCGCACTGGTTCCCGCCGAGCCACCGGTGCCTGAAGTCGATCCGCCAGAGCCCGAGCCTCCGGCACCAGGGGCAGAATTAGAGTTGCCTCCGCAAGCGACGAAAGTGAGAGCAATGCAACCAAGGGCCAGTGACTTGTTGGGCATGGCGGGCACTCTAGACCGGTTCATTGCGCCTGCAAAGCACAACCTACAACGCCGCCGTCTTTCCAGACGCACGGTGAGCTCAAGCGCGTCTACAGCGTCTTGAGCGCGTCTCGCGTCGCTTCCAGGGTGCGATCGATGTCCGCCTCGGTGTGCGCGGCGCTGATCGACCCCTGCTTGCAGGGCAGCGGGAAGTAGTAGATCCCCCGGTCAAACAGCGCGCGCCGGTAGCGCTTGTCGAAATCAAAGTCGTGCGTGGCGGCCAGATCGTGCCAGTCGACCGGTACGTGGTCGGCGAAATACACGCAGAACGCCGATCCGATGCGCGAGATGATCGACGTCTTGCCCTTCTCCTTGAGCAAACCCTCAAGCCCCGCCCCGAGGCGCGCGCCGCGGGCCTCGAGTTGTTTGTACACGGCACCGCCGTCGCGGCGCAGGCGTTGGATCGTCGCGATGGCAGCCGCCACGTTGACCGGATGGCCGTTGTACGTGCCACCAATCAGCACGCGACGCTTCGGATCGGGATCGTCGAACATCTTCATCACCTCGGCCTTGCCGCCGATCACGCCCATGGGATAGCCGTTGGCCACCGCCTTGCCGTACACGGACAGATCCGGCCTGACGCCCGCGATCGAATGGTACCCGGCGAGCGCCGAACGAAACCCGGTCTTGACCTCGTCGAACACCAACACGCTGCCGTTGCGGTCGCACAGATCGCGCAGCCCCTGCAAGTAGCCCGGGCGCGGCGGAACGATGCCGATGTTTTGCAGCACCGGCTCGGTCAGGACGCACGCGATGGGCACCTTCTTCATCACCGCCTCGACCGATTCGAGGTCATTGAAATTGACCACATGCACCCGGTTCTTGACCCCGGCGGGGATGCCAGCCGACGATGGAAGGAACGCGTACTCACCGGCCGTCACCCGCGGCCCGATTTCCGTCAGGGGCGGCATCACGGCGCGCGCCACGTCGTTGTGCCAGCCGTTGTAACCACCGTTGGTCAGGATGATGTCTTCGCGCCCGGTAAATCCGCGCGACAGACGGATGGCGTGTGCCGTCGCTTCGCTGCCGGTGTTGGTCAACTGCACCAGGTCGAGCGTCGGCACCACTTCGCGCAGAAGCTCGGCCAGGTCGGCTTCCCAGGGCGTCGTGCCGCTGCCCATCAGCGACCAGGCGCGCTCGAGCGCGTCGCGGACCGCGCCGTTCACCTCGGGATCGTTGTGTCCAAGGATGTGTGGCGCGAACGCCGCGTGATAGTCGATGTACTCGTTGCCGTCCGCGTCCCACAGGCGGCTCCCCAAGGCGCGAACGAACGCCATCAACGGGTCGGTCTTGCGGTTGAGCGAAACCACCCCACCCGCGATGGAGGCGGCGCTGCGGCGCGCCAATGCTTCGGACTTCGGAAATGTTTTTGCCATGTTGTTTCTCGAACCGACAAGATACCTCGAAGAAGGACATCGGCACGCAAAAAGCAGCCGCCCCCCACGCGCAGGGCAGCTTTTGCTGCCCGACGTGAGCCCACCCCAGGAAGGCGAGCGCAGGGCAGCTTTTGCTGCCCGACGCGAGCCCACCGCGAGCCCGACCCGAGCCCGACCCGAGCCCACCGCGAGCCCACCGCAGGAAGGCGAGCGCAGGGCAGCTTTGCTGCCCTGCGCGAGGGGGGCGCGGGGGCGGGCGAGCGGCAGCGAGCCCCGCCCCCGATAGGACTAATACGACGAGCCGTACTGGGTCGAGCTGTTGTCGCTCTGGGCGTTCTTGCCGACGTAGTCGCCGAGCGGGCTCGAAGCCGACGCGTTCCCAGCCGCGGACACCGTGTTGGAAGTCAAGATGAAGGTAATTTCCAGGACCACGTTGGTTCGATTGTCCGGCGCGAGACCTTGCGACCGGACCACCACCGCGCCATTGCCGCCGTCGCTGGTGAAAAAACCTCGGCGCAGCTCGGTCACGTCGTTGCGGATCCACACCGTGTAACTACCCATCGTCGTCGCCGTGGGCAGACCAAGGCTGCCCGAGGTGCGGGCGAACGTGGCGGGAGGAAACGCGACGCCTTCAATCGGCACGCCGCTGTCGCGCAGCACAACGCCGATGCCGTTGGGCATGCCTTTTGTGTCGACGCCGGTGGGCGGATTGTCGGCAGCGCTGGGCTGTCCGCCGCCGGCAAGCAACGTGTCGAGTATGGGGGCCGTGGTCGGGTTGTTCAGCAGCTCCCGGGCGCGCTCGATGCCCGCCTCGGCAACGTACAACGCCAGTTGGCGCTGGCGCAGGTTGGACGCTACTTGCAGGTTCCCGCTGGTCAGCCACATGGACCCCAAGCCGATGCAAAGCAGCGTGATCATCACCATCAGCACCACCAGCAGGACGGCACCACCCTGCCGGTCCATTGCCCTGCGAAGTAAATTCGCGGACTTCACAGCCCTCGAGGATACACGGTGGTGATCATGACCCGATGGCGGTAAAGATCGCTCGCGCCACTACCGCCCGTATCCTCTGCAAACGCTTTCGGATGAGTCACACCACGCAGGGTGTCGTCTTCGTTTCCCGTCGACCGGGCGAACAGCGAAATCCGCACCGCGCGCGGGCGCACGCAGGTGGTTCCGACGGTGTCCCCCACGTTGTTGTAGATCCACTCGTCCGTGTTCGTGCCGGTCTCCTTCAGCTTACCGTCGGCCCCGCCAGTGCCAGCGGTGTCGGTCCAGTCGCACCCGTAGGCGATCTGCATGTCCTCGATGCCCTCGGCCAATACCTCGGTTGTATTGGCGGGATACTGGGTCATCACCAGGCACGGATAACCAGAAGCTGTGGCATTGCACGAGTTGTCTACCCAGAACCTGACCCAGACGAGTTGACCAAACAGGCGCATGCCGCCAGTGCCGGCGGGCGGCTGGGTGGGCAACGCTGGCGGCGGGCCGGTCAGAGCGTAGGGCTGCAAGGCGGCGATGTTGCTGGCGGGATTCCAGGAGCCGCCGGCATGAGTAAGCGTGTTGCCGCCGGACATTGCGGTAATCCGCGCCAGCGTGCAACCGCGATCGCCGTTGGCCTGGGCGGGAGTGGCGGCAATGTCGAGCAGGATCACCAGATCGTTGACCAGGAACGATGCCGCCTGGCCCGCCAGGATCGTGTAGGCCGTCGTGGGCGTGTCCGCCGCGATGTTGGTCGCCAGTGAGGCGTCATACCAGTTGCCCGAACCACCGGTACCATACGCCACCGTCAATTCATCCGGCGTGTTGGCCCCGGCGGCATTGCTGTAGATCCACAGCGGCGGAATCCGAATCACCCGGTTGTTCACATCATCGTACGCACGCAGGCCACCCTGCGGGCCGTTGTAAGCCGCAGTGGAGGAAACGTAGGTCGCGGCCCTGCCCGGAGGATCATCACCGAGCAACGCCCCGGCGCCATCGGGATCGTCGCGCAGACACCCGGACATGCCGCTGCCCGCTGCGCGCACGTAACGCGCGACGGTTTCCATCGCGGCCCACAGATTTTGCTGCACGTTGAGAACCTTGGTCTGTTGATCGTAGATCCGCTGCTGCCCGCCAAAAAACATGTAGGTGGAACTGGCCACAAGCGCCGCCACCACGATGGTCACCAGGAGCTCGACCAGGGTGAAACCCTGGCTCGCCGCACTTGGGTTTGTATTGCCGCTTGTCGTCACCACGTCTTCCTCCTTTCCATGTCGATCTGGACCGTCTTGGGCGCGCTGGTGTCAAGGTTGTAGCCCACCTGAACTGAAACGTTGTAAGGCAATCCAGTGCCGAGGTTGGTCACCCGCTGCAATCTCGTGTAGCGGAATTCCGGAGTTTGGGTTGGGCTCACATGGCCCAAAGCGTCGACGTACTCCGCAGTGGTCCAGACCCCGGTGGCAATCGGTGCCATCTGATCCGCCGTCGAGCTGTTGGTGGTTCGCACTTTCAGTTCCTCGATGGCCTGCCCAGCCAGCCGCAGCGCCACCGCGGCATCGTTGGCGTTCTGGGTGGCGAACAACACCGTCTGCTGAATCGCCAGCGTGCCCATCAGGCCGATCATGGCGATCACCAGGGTGATGAGCACTTCGACCAGCGTGAAGCCTGCTCCCGCGTCAGGCCGCGGCAAACGCCTGATGTCCATGGTCGCGGTCATGTGACGGCCTACCAGATCTCCCGGATTCGAACTGAGCCGGCCAGGTAGCTCAGATCGATGCGATCATCGCGGTTCGGGTGCCCGGCCGGCAGGTTGGAATTGCGAATGTAGATGTAACCGTTCAAGAACGGGGCCGAGGCGGTCAGCTCAAACTGACCGAGCGTGTTGACTCGGAACTGGACGTTGCTGGTGGTGGTGAGCACCTGGCTTCCCGGAGCCGTCGAGCTGGTCAGCACGTTCCAGACGACAACTCCAGGTTTCGCGTACAACGTGCGATCAGCGACGCCCGTCGGCGCAGTCGGCGACGCACCGGCCGCAGCACCCGCCACGTAGCTGCGAAACTCGGCCCGGTCGCCGTAGATGTTGATCTGGATCGGGAGGCGTTCGCCGACGGCCTGATACTTCGCCTTCTGCAAATCCCGGCCAAGCTCCTTGGCAAATTCTGCACCCTCACGCGCCTTGCGATCGCGGCCCAGGTACGGAACGGAAATTGCGGCCAAGATCCCGATGATCACCACCACGACCATCATCTCGACGAGCGTGAACGCACCCTGCCCAGACCTGAACCCCGAGCGCATCACATCGTGACTCCGAACTGCATGTTCGAGTTGGTCCCGGAGATACCCTTGCCCCCACCGGGGTCGGGCGCAGCTCCCCCCCCGCTGGTCGCTCCACCACCACTGGTGGGAGGACCAACCGTGGTTTCCAGTTGCACGCGGGTACGGCCGTCGGAGGCCAAGCCCACCGATCGAATGATCACGGTGCCGTTAGGTGGCGGGGTGGCACCGACCGCTGGCTCGGCATCAAGATAGCAACCCGCGGTTGGTGCCGGGCAAGGTCCGAGGCGCATCTCCGCAAGATCATTGCGAATCCAGATGGTGTACGTCCCCATCGTCGCGGGAACGCCCGAGGCCGTCCGGTTGAAGCTCGTCGGGGGATAAGCGATAGCTACCTGCGGCGTCACCGCACCGGAGGGATCGCGCAACACGGCCCCCGCAGCAGATGTTCCCGCAGCGTTGATGGGCAGCTTGTTGGCGTCGAGCGCGGTCGGTACATCATCCTCCGCAACCGCAGTCCAGGCCGCGGTCGAGGGCTTGAGCAACTGGTTCAGGTTCGGTGCCGTCGCCGCATTGAGGATGGAACGCGCTCGCTCGATGCCACCCTCGGCCACGTACATCGCCTGCAAGCGCATGCTCATGTTCGTGCCGACGCCGACGCTGCCGCTGGTTAGCCACATCGCAGTGATCCCGAGTCCCATCACCGCGACCATGACCATGAGAACAATCATCAGGATTGCACCCCGCTCCTGATTTACTGCCGTCGATTGATGTTTCACGTTATTTGTACCTTTGAAAGTCGAGCCGATAGGTCCGCAGCGTCGCGCCGTCCCTGTTGTACGTCACTTCCACCGAGATCTCATAGGTTCCTGCGGCCGTGTTGTCGACGATCCTCTCACGTCGGCCCCAGCGCGCAACATTTGCCGAGCCACCGGTCGCGCCCTTCTCGTCCATCTGCGTGTATCCCGAAGCCGGAGTCCAGTTTCCGGCGTTGACCTGCGCGGCAAGCAAGTCCACGCCCGGAGGAGCGCCCTTGGCCGCAACATTGATTTCTTCGATGCGCTGCGCGGCTAGGCGCATCGCGACGGCGGTCTCGTTCGCGTTGACCGTCGCGCTGAGCACCGTCTGCTGAACCGCGATGGTCCCGAGCAGGCCGATCATGGCGATGACCAGGGTGACCAACACTTCGACCAGGGTGAACCCACGGTCGGACGATCGATGCTTGGTATCGGGATTCTGGGACACGTTCCGTCGCTCTACCTTTTCTGTGTTGACACCTACGAGCCCTCGCTCCAACTGTAGATGCGGTACCGGTCCACCAACCCCCCGCTACCCGAGACGATGTTGGCAGACGGCGGCACGATCAATGGCGGGGCGACCACGTTCGTGGGCAACACCCCGAGGCCACCGTCATCACCGACGTAGCGCAGACCGCCCGACACGAACACCGCCCCTTCCACCATTTGGTCCGCCACCTTGGCCCCGTAGAGTTGCTTCCTGGTGCCGTCGGTCTTGACCTGCGTGATCGTGATGTAGCTGCTGCCCTTGGCGCAGCCGTAACCCGGAGAGTACCACGAGCTGATGATGATGAACCCTGGGACGTTGTCCTTCATCAGAACCACCGTCGGCGCGTATATCGGACGAACACCCGCCGGGAGACCGGTCTGAGCGCCGGTGCAATCGCCGGTAGACGTGCTGGAAAGGCAGAAATCAGTGTTCACCGCCGGATCCAGGGTCATGACGCCGGACGTTCCCCAGGTCGCGTCCTGGGTCACTGAACCCGACGAGGCGGTTTCTTTGAGGATCTGGACCTTCGACGACTCCGTCCAGGCAATCGTGGCGGGGTCGAGTGCCGAGTTCGTCACCTGAACCAGATAGTAGCTGCCAGTGCTCCCCGTGCTCGCCACGTAGGTGTCGAGCTGCACGATCGATGGCGAGGAATGCAACGGGTAGTGGCACCCGAAGGCTGCCACCGAGCTCACGGTTCCGTTATTGGTGGTGTAGCCGCTGCCGTCGACGCCCGGCACGTATCGGTACAGGTTGCCCCACGTATCGCCGAAATATGCCGCCAGCATCTCCTTGGCCCCCGTCTTGTTGTAGTTCCTGGCCACGGCCACGTCGGTGGCAATGACGCGAACCGTGGCGTCGCTCGACAGACAGTTGGCGCCACTCGACGGCAGCGCGTGCGATATTCCGGACGAAGGCCCACCGGTGATTCTGCCGTCGTTGACCTTCGCACTAATCAAGTACGTCCCCTGAGTGGAGCTGCCGCTGTCGGTGTTGGACGACGCAAAGATCATCCGGTAGTCATCCATGCTCGTCGTCTTGGCATAGTAAAAGGCGGGCGTCGACGTGGTCCAGCCCAGATACGCGTCGTAGTTGTTCCGGTCGTGGTGGTTCTGACCATCGCCCTTCGTCTCGGTGCTCCACAACAGGCTGACCGGGGTGGTGGCCATCGGGTTCGACACGTCGAGCGCGTACATTTCCTGAACGTTTTCTGGTGCCCCGTTAAAGCCCGAACCGACCACCAGGACAGTCTTGTATACAGGTGGACTGGCTGGATCGGTGCTGGAGCAGAGCGACGTGCAGATCTCGTTGTACTTGGGCGAGGCCGCAACGCCGAACTTGTGTCCGTATGGGTCCGAGGTCTGCCCGCGCTGGACATACAGGTTCCTCATCGAGCTGAGCAACTGCGGTGGAATGTATGCGAAGGCCTCTTCGCCGCCGTAGTGGACCACGCTGCTGACGGTTTGCTGCTTGGTGTAAAAAGCGTGCAGCATTCCGTCGCTGCCGCCGACGTAGGTCAAATACGGCCGGGTTCTCTGCACCGAGGACGAGCTGGGATAACGCTTGGAATCCCCGGGGGGGATGTCGATGGGTGTGGAAAAGACCAGGCCACCCAGCGGCGCGTAGTTTTGCATGGCTGGATCCCCGGCCAGCCACCGGGCCACCTGGTCTGCCTCCGCGTTCGAGCTGCCAAGGCCCAGGCTCACGAACGCGCTTTGACTGGCCAGCGAGCCGGAGGTGACGTCGAGCCGGATGACCGCGCCTGCGTTTGCGGCATTGGTGGTATAGATTCTGCGTGTTTTCCAGTTGGTCTGATGTTCCGTGGAATTGAACCCCTTGTCATCGGGATTCAAGAAAAACGTGTTGAAGTTCTTTTGCGCGGTCGTGCAGACGGGACTTCGCGATGCGTCCCAGCAGGTCGGATCTGGCGTGGTCGTCCACTTGCTCGGGTTGGCAGCCGGGGCAGTGTCAAAGAAATCCAGATGCCCGCGCCAGCCCGGGTAGTCGACCCGCGCGTCGAGCACGATGGTGCTCAAGGTCACCGTCCCGTCCGCCGCGTACGTCGCGGCACCGGTGCTGCTGGGCGACGTGGCGAAGCTGCCTCTCGGGTACATCGCGCCAAGCCCGTACTCTTCGTACGACCTGAACAGCTCCTCCTCGTTCTTGGCCTGGCGATGGTACATAAAGGGCGCTACTCCGTTCGCCAGCTTGGGCGCTCCACCCTGGAACGCCACATTGTCCAGGGCCGGAGCATGCTGCGTCGGTTCCCCCGCGTTCAAGTCGAAGCCCGTGACGAACGTCTTGACCCCCAAGTCAAGCCGCAGCCTTCGGACATTCCAGACTGCGGCCGCCCAGCAGGTGGAATCCGGCGGATCCAACTTGCACCCCGGAGCCTCATCGCCGCCGTCGATCCAACCGTCAGGCTTCCAGTTCAGGGCGATGACCGCCGCGTTGATGCGGCAGCTCTTGTTCGCCGTGGTATCGGCATCGATCACGTCGCTAAAGTACTTGTAGATGCTGTCGTCGGCTTTCAAGTCCGGGAGTGCCAGCGCGGCCGCCTTGTCGGTCGTGAGTCGTAGATAGCCCGGGTAGATCGAGCAGCCGAGTCCATTCGGGCCGTGGGCCATAGCGCCGCCATTTACGAACCGCTCAAGGCCGACCAGCACCATAGTGTTGTTCACGACATTGTTGATACCTGTGGGATCGATCGTGACGAAGGTCTTCGAACCACGGGGACTAGTGGTGGCGTTCGAGGGCGCGCAAGGGCCGTTCGGCCACCCAGCTGTACCGACGCCGCCGCAATTGACGCCGTTGCATTCACAGCATCCCGCACTGGCCGGACGAGGAGGGAACCCCTTGTCTATTTCCACCGCAATGTCGTTCCAGTCCGGGTTGTAAATCCAGTGGTCCGTGCCATCGAAATAGGTCCTGCCCATCCAGTTCTGGTAGAATTTCTGAACAACGGTCGACGTCTGGACGGTGGCGTAATCGGTGTACTTGTACCAAGATCCCTCGTAGTTGCCGGCGTAGTTGCTGCTCAAGGGACCGGCCATGGTCTTGTACATGCCCGCCCAGGTGGCCACGTCGCTCTTGTAGCCTTGGTCGTAGTTGACAACATAGCGATAAACATTGGCGGAGTTCGTGTTTGGCGCCGAGGAGGCCCCCGTCAGGGTCATGGCCCGGTTGTCGAACCAGCAGGTCGACGCCGGGGGCCCGCCAGCAGGCAGGCACGGCGTGGTGCCACCGCTCGTCGTGGTGGCGACCATCATGCGCGCGACATCGTAATACATCGTGATGGTGGTGGTCCCGGAAGCTACATTGGCCTTGACGTACCGGTACAGGTATCGGTTGGGGTTGACGTTCATATTCGTATCAGCAGTCTGGGCATAGCTCTTCAATCCCAGGTTCATTGTGTTCATGTTCCGCCGGACAAAGCGCCGGAACGACTGCTTGACCACCATCCCGCGGGACGAGTGTGCAAACTGGCAGTAGTCCCCGGGGGTGGTGCAATCTGAGTTAGAGCTGCACCCGGTCGCCGCGATGTGACAGGTCGGGTAGCCCATGCAGTTGGGAATCCCAAAATAGCAATCTTGGCCCGGGATGGTAGATCCGCCGTAATTATCCGTCTGGGTGCTCAGCCGACGTTCGGACCAGTGGGTGTCGTAGTTGATCAGCACGTTTGGCTTGACCGTCTGCTGGGCAATATGGGGCAGCGGATGCAGGCGCGCCCGCGCGGGCGTTGCCGACAGCCAGACCGCGGCCGAGGCAAGTGCGAAGACGGCACCCCGCAGAGCAGATCGACCGACATGGGTTCCCCGTTTCATGGACACGTTGTTTTGCATGGCGTACTACTTCCGCTGCAAATTCAGCGCCACCTGGGTGGCCGCGCGAATCCCACGGTAAACCGCGAAATCGCGCCCGTTTCGCTGCGCCGCGCCGACTCCGGCCATGAAAGCACCATGAAAAAAGTGCGGCGGCCGCAATTCTTTCCCTGCTCCAGGGTGTGTTCGCGGCGGACACCGGAGCACTTTCAGTCCGTCCAGCCCACCTCGGCAATCATGTGCCAGGGCGTCACCACGATGTCGCCCCTGCGCTGCACGCGCTCGCCGCCGTACACCAGGTGCCTCTCGATCGACCGCCCCGGCTCGACGCGGGCGAGCACCGCGGACATGGCATCGAGGCCAGCACAAAAATCGTCGGCCATGGTGGTGCCGCTCTTGGATTCAACGAGCAGCATCGCCCGGCTTGCCTCGACCAGCAGATCGACCTCGGCGCCTCGATGCTCGCGGTAGTGCGCGAACCAGGTTGTCTGACCCGCGTGGGCGCGAGCCTTCCATATTTCGGACGTCACCCACGATTCAAAGATTGCCCCCCGCAACGGGTGGTTCAGCAACTGCAAGGGTGCCCGAATTCCAAGCAAAAAGCACACGAGGCCGGTATCGAAGAAGTGCAGTTTGGGTGCCTTGACGGCCTGTTTTCGCACATTGCGGTGCCAGGCTGGCAGGCGATGACACAGGAAACTTGCCTCAAGAACCGATAACCATGCCCGCGCGGTGGGCTGGGAAACACCAGCATCCGCGCCCAGTGACGCCAAGTTCAGCTCCTGCGCCGTGCGGCCCGCGCACAGCCTGAGAAAGGTGCTGAACGCTTCGAGGTCGCCAACGCTGGCGAGCTGGCGAACATCGCGCTGGATGTACGTCGTCACGTAATCGGCGTACCAGCGCGTGGGGGAAATGCCCTGATCAAAGATTCGCGGATACGCCCCCGACCACAGCGTGGACATCAGGTCGGTGGGCGGCGACGCAAAACGACGAAGCTCGTCGAGAGCAAGCGGCAGGAGCTGAAAAACTGCCGTGCGGCCAGCGAGCGACTGCGCGATATCTCGGCTCAAACCAAAGTGCTGCGAGCCCGTGAGCACGAATCGACCGGGCGTTGGCCGTTCATCAACTTCAGCCTGCAGGTACGAAAGCAGCTCCGGTACATGCTGAACTTCGTCGACAACCGCGCCGTCAGGATGCCGCGCCAGAAATTCGCGCGGGTCGCGGCGAACTTCTTCACGTACATCGATCGGCTCAAGATTGACGTATGGCTTGCCGGGAAAGAGTTGCCTGCACAGGGTCGTCTTCCCCGACTGACGCGGCCCCGTCACGGTCAGAACGGGGTACTTCTGGGCCAGGAGTGCAATTGACTTTACGGCATTTCTATCAATCACTTCAATATGATACGATATAAAGCATAGATTGAAAATGCCATTTTCGATCTATGTGACTCGTCGCGCCAGGATATTGGACCCGAGCAACACGCATCGACGCTGACCAAGCACAGCGGCGCACGCTAGCGCGCCTCGTGTGCGAAAGCCAAGCCAAGCCAAGCCAAGCCTGTTCGTGCTTTCCCGACGGCTGTCACGTATCATTCGAGAGATGGCATCGGTGGAGGCGCTGCGGAGATCCGCTCAGGACGCCGGGTTGAAGCTCGTCGTTCTCTTTGGATCTCGTGCCCGAGGAAGCGCCCGCCCCCAGTCCGACTGGGATCTCTGCTTCATCTCGGGTGCCAGCGGCGATCCGGACGCCTTCCTCGCGGAAGCAACCCGGATCCTACAGACCGATCAGGTCGATCTGGCTGACCTCGGCCGCGCGAGCGCGCTGCTGCGGTACCGCGCCGCGGCCGAAGGAAAACTCGTTCATGAGACAACGCCGGGCGAGTTCGAGCGTTTTCAGATCGCTGCCACCCAGTATTGGTGCAGCGTCGCGCCCGTGCTGCGGCTTGCCTACCAGGGTATCCTCCGAGATCTGTCGCCCGCATGAGCCCCGAGGCGGAGATCCTCGGTGAAAAGGTCGCGACCATCGAGCGGCATCTGCGCCGCGTGGTGGCCTGTCTCCCCGAAAATCCCGCCGAGCTCGCGCCGATGACCGACATGTCCGACGCGGTGATTCTCCACCTGTGGCAGGCGGTCCAGATCGTGGTCGATCTTGCGATCGCCACCTGCGTGCGCCTGGGACTTGGATCTCCGCCGAGCTACGGGGACGCCTTCCGTCGGCTCGCTGCGGCCGGACACCTCGACGTCCAGCTTGCCGAACGTCTGGTGCGGGCGGCAGGTTTTCGCAACGTCGTCGCGCATGCCTACGACACGATCGACATGTCTCGTGTACACAGGGCGGCCAAGCATGGCCCGACCGATCTGCGCGCGTTTTTGGCGGCGTTGGCAAAGCTGCGGAATTGACGGACGCCCTCCGCAGGCGATCACTCGAACACCAGCGGCGAGCGATATCTACTGCCCCGCTTGCGGGGTCGTCATCATCCGAGTGCGGCCCAGGACACCCACCGCCTTGACGGAGGTGACCGCGGTCGTCCACCTGTCGACCGGTGGCCCGTTCTTGTCCTCGGCGACGGCGTCCGCAATCAGCACCGACGACGAATCAACGTAGGCGTTGAATTTCGCGGGACTGAGCGGTCCGTCGTTCATCATCTTCACGGAAGCCGAGTACCGGTTCGCGTCCGCCACGCCCCTGAAGATATTGTCGCAACCCGACGACCAGACCCTTTTACTGTAGACAGGCCACTGCCCAGTTCCTGGGCATCCACCGGGGATCGCTGTCAGCACCTTGGTGGTCCCCATGATGATGTTCTGCATGAGGCCATCGGGCGGAATCCGGTTCCACTCGTTCCATTCCTTGGCCTGGTCGGCGGGAGCACCATTGGCCCCGCGCGGCAGGGACCATGGGTCACCCGGCCGAACCAGCGACGTCTCCAAATCCCATGGAATCATCCAGATGCGGTTCTCGCCCGGCGCGGGCGACTCGTAGAGAAAGAAGTTGTGGGCCCAGCATCCGCTGCCGTTCGCGCCCTGGTTCTGGTAACACATGGTTGACCCGTCAAAAGCGTACACGCCACGGTCGACAGTCAGGTACCTGGTCATGTACTTCGCGTCCATCCAGGCATCGACAACCTTCGCCCCCTCCGCCGGACTCACCTTGTACGCGGCAATCATCGCGTTCCAGAAGGCAATGAT
>CAYSKR010000277.1:0-8623 GCA_964431675.1 uncultured Myxococcales bacterium | reverse complement strand
GGCGCGCACCCGGACGCAACCAGAACCGCAACAAAGACAGGCTGATGATGGCCAGTTATCGAGCGCATTTTTTCAGTATAAGAGACAAAGATGAATACGACGACGACGATGATTCTCGGTGTGGTTTTTCTGGTGCTGGGCGTGACCGCGGTCCTGCTGCAGGCATGGCTGTGGAGTCCCAAGTTCTGGGACGAGGTCGCCAAGCGCACGCGCGCGCCGCGGCTCTGGCTCAAGGTCCACAGGTATGTGGGTTACGCCTTCCTGGCCATCTACGTCGTGATGATGTGGCAGATGGTGCCGCGCCTGTGGGTCTACCAGATGGAGCTGCCCGCGCGCACCGTCCTGCACGCGCTCGCGGCCATCGTGCTCGGGGTTCTGTTGCTGGCCAAGATCAGCATCCTCAAGTTCTTTCGCCATTTCGAGGAAGCGATGCCGAAGTTCGGCATCGGGATTCTCATCTGCACCGTGGTGCTGAGCGTGCTGTCGCTGCCGCTGGCCTTGCGCGTGCATGCCACGAGCCTCGATGCCGGGAAGATCGCAAGGGTGCGCCGGCTCATGGCGGGCGTCCCTCTTGGCCCCGCGACGCTCGACGAGGTCAGCGCGCTGCGAGGACTCGAACAGGGGCGGAAGATCCTGGTCACCCAGTGCGTCCTGTGCCACGACTTGCGCACCGTGCTGATGCGCCCGCGCACCGCGGAGGGATGGCACGATGTCGTGGTCCGCATGGTGGAAAAACCGATGGTTTTCGGCGACCCGATTGGCGAACGGGAGATTCCGTTCGTGGTCGGGTACCTGGTGGCGATCACGCCGGACATTCAGACCTCGGCCAAGAGCCTCGTGGCCCAGAAACAGAAAGGGGCGATCGCGGTGCCGGGCGACCTCGACACCAAGCTGCTGCCGGTCGACACCTCGGCCGAGCCGCCGCTCGACATCGTCGCGGCCAAGGAGCTGACGGTGGATCGCTGCACCCAGTGCCACGATATGGACGACATCGAAAAAATCGGCGGCGCTGACCAGGCCGGCTGGGCCAAGCTCGTCAAGCGCATGGTGGTGGACGAGGGCGCCAAGGTGAAGCCGGATCAGGGCCGCACCATCGTGCGGTATCTGGCGCACGCCTACCCCATGCGTCAGGCCGCGCCGCAAGGAGCGACGCCATGAGCACGACCACAGCGCTGCACGGGAAGATCGCGGTCGTGACCGGCGGCGCGGGGGGGCTCGGCCTGGAGGTGGTGCGCGTCCTGTTGCGCCTCGGAGTGGCCGTGCATGTGCCCGGCAGAGCGGGCACCGCGGCAAGACTCGCGGCAGCCCTGGGCGATGAGGCCAGAGCCGTTGCCGTCCACGACGCGGATCTGTCGGAGCAAGCGGCGGTCGAGCGGCTGTTCGCCGCCGTCGGGCCGCTCGACATCCTGGCCAACATCGCGGGCGCGTTCACGGCTGGCCCGATCGACACCTCGCCGGCCGGTCACTGGCACTCGATGATCGCAGCCAACGCCACCAGCGTGTACCTGTGCTGCCGCGGCGCAATCCCCGGGATGAAGGCGCGCGGCGGTGGGCGGATCATCAACGTGGCCTCGGTGGCCGCGACCGGCCCGGGGGCCCCCGGCACCGCCGCCTACGCCGCGTCCAAGGCCGCGGTCCTGAGCCTCACCCGCTCGCTTTCCGGAGAGCTGCTGCGTGATCGCATCACGGTCAACGCGATCCTGCCGACCACCATCGACACGGAGGCCAACCGCCAGGCCATGCCGGCGGCCGATCGGTCCACCTGGCTCGACCCCGCGGCGGTTGCGACCGTGGTCGGATTCCTGGTCGGCCCCGACGCGGCCATCATCACCGGCGCGGCGATCGACCTCGCGGTGGGCTGAGATCTGGCGCGCGGCTCTTGCCTGTCCAAATAGCGTAAATTTAAACTCGGGTTATAGACGAGCCCTGGGTCGGGGTCATAATGCCGACTCGTTTTGGACACGAACTTTTACGACGTGGTGGTGTACGGCGGCGACCTGACCGGGTTGCTTGCGGCTGCCCTTATCAGCAAACGCGGAACCCGCGTGCTCGTGTGTGGTCACGACGATCCCGGCCCCACGTTTTGCGCCGCAGGGTACACGCTCGAGACAGATCCTGCCCTGCTGCCGTCGGCCGATGCAGAATCAGTGACGCGAATCTTCAAGGAGCTCAACCTGGTGCAAGTGATCCGGCGCCACTCGGTGCCCCTGTCGCCCGCGTTCCAGCTTGCGTTGCCCAATCACCGTCTCGATATCGGCCCCGACCCAGCCACCACCGCGAGGGAAATCGCCCGCGAGTTTCCGGTCGAACATGACGCGATGACGGGCATCCTCGAACGCACGGCCGCGATCTCCGCCACCCTTGATCCAGTCCTGGGCTCCGACCTGACGCTGCCACCGGATGGCTTCTGGGAACGGCGCGAGGTCGCGCGGGTGGAAGGAATGCTTCCGTCGGCAGGCACCGACGTCTGGGCACCGCTCGGCCATGACCACCCCCTGCGCGCAGCGGCCACGGCCTGCGCGCTGCTGGGTGCCAACTTGCCGCCAGGTGAGTTGACCGCGACCAGCCAGGCGCGTGCCTGGAACCAAGCAAGCAAGGGCTTGCAGCTCTTCAACACCGGCCAGGCTGGCCTCCGAACGGCGTTGCTGGGGAAGATAAGCGCCGGCACCGGGGACGTGCGCGCGCGCGCCCAGGCAACCGACATCGTCCACAAGCGTGGCCGCGCCACCGCGCTCAGACTCGGCCCGCGCAACGAGACCGTCGGGCTTGAGCATCTCATCTGGGCGGGGCCCACAGGCGCGCTGGCGGAACTCGCTGGCAAGAACGCCAGCCGGAAACTTCTGGAGCTTGTGTCCGCGATGCGACCGGCGGTCTTTCGTTACACCCTTGCGCTGATCATCAAACGGGAAGCACTCCCGGTCGGGATGGGGTCGCGCGTCTTCTCGCTGCTGGATCCGGCGCGCCCACCGCTCGGCGACAACGCGATCGTCATCACCGTGGGCGCCACCAAGCCCAGGGACGAACACGTGCCCTTGTGGGTGGAGGGGCTCGTGCCGGCGGCCACGGTGGCGTCAGGTCTGGGCACGCTGGCCGTGCTGCGCGCGCGCATGCGCGAGCACCTCGGTCGCGTGGTGCCGTTTTTCGAACAGCACCTGGTGGTGCTCGCCTCGCCGCATGATGGGATGGTCGCCGAGCTCGGTCCTGCGGGAATCGCAAGCGCCCCTCTGGCACCGCTGGCGGCGATCCCGATGAAGGCGGCCCAAAGCACCGATCTGCCCCGAGCCCTAGGCGTTTCCGCCGCGCCGCACGACACCGGCAGCAAGAACATTCTCCTTGCCGGCGACGAAAACCTGCCTGGCCTGGGCACCGAGGGCGCTTTCGTTTCGGCCTGGGGAGTGGTCCGCATTCTTCTCGGCGACGATCCGAAACGCAGCCGATCGCGCAAGGAAATCTTGATCGAGGACGGATGACTGGAATCACCAACCCGTGCGCTTCGTCGTCAACACGCACTACCACGCCGACCACTCGTACGGGAACACCGTGTTCGCCGAGGCCGGCGCGGTGATCGTTTGTTCGGAGGATTGCGCGAGCGAGGCACTGAACAAGGGATCCGCTGACGTCGCGAACCAGGCCAAAGGTTCGAAGGAACCCATCGTCTACCCTGGTCTGCGCTTCGACGTGCGCATGGCGTTCGATGACGGTCAGCGCCGAATCGACCTTGTGAAGGTTGGGCCAGCGCACACGAGAGGCGACGTGGTGGCCTACCTGCCCAAGGAACAGATTCTTTTCGTCGGAGATCTGGCCGTCAACTGGACGCACGGCAACAACGTCTCCGATCCGGACGCGGATCTGGTCAACTGGATCGCCGTGCTCGACAAGCTGGCGAGTTGGGACGCAACGACGGTCGTACCCGCCCACGGCGCGATTGCAACCCGCGAGTTGCTGCCGAGGCAGCGACGCTATTTTGCCGACCTGCTGGCCGCAGTTTATGGCGGCATCGCGGCGGGCAAGAGTGCTGCGCAAGTCGCCAACGAGACCAACCTATCGCAGCACCAACCCTTCGGCGCGGACCGCACGCAGACAGCCGACCAGCTCAAGACTGTATACCGAGCACTGCGAGCGCGCGCCGCCGCCCGACCGTAGCGATTCATCGCGGCCCTACTTGCGCGGCCCTACTTGGGCAGCGGCTGAGCTTCTTCGACGATGAAGTTGGGGATCTCGTCCACCACCGGGTAGGCGAGCTTGCACGCGGCGCACTCGAAGGCGCTCTCGTCGGCGCGCAGGGTGATCTTCCCCTTGCACTTGGGGCAAGCGAGCATCTCGATCAGATCCTTGGGAAGCGGCATGCCCCGGTTTCTAGCACAGCCTGGCACGGCGTACGCGCGCAGCACTTCTTCGACTAACGGCGGCGTCCGTGATTAACTAACCGGCGTGCAACGAGCCATCATCTTCGGTGCCATTCTGGCCGCCGCCTTCGGCGCGTTCGCCTGGACCGTGCGCCGATTCACTCGCCTGGTGCTGGCGGGCAAGCCCGACAACCGCTTCGACACCGTGGGCGATCGCGTGCGGTCGCTGTTCACGTACTTCCTCGCCCAGCGCAAGGTGTTGGAAAAAGCACATCTCCCGGCAGCGCGTGGCGCCGGTTTCGTGCGCTGGATGGGGTCCAAGTACCACGTCTTGATTTTCTGGGGTTTCATCATCATCAACCTCGGCGCGTTCGAGACGCTGGAGCAAGGCTTCGCACCCAAGTTCTCGTGGGCGCTCATCTTCGGTGCCCCCGTGGCGGACGCGATCCACGCCGGGGTGGACGTCACCAACCTAGTTGTTCTCGTGGTCATGATGTTCGCGGTGTTTCGCCGGGTCGTGCTGCAACCGCACCTCATCCCGATGACGCGCGATGCGGCGGCCATTCTGGGCGGCATCACGTTCTTGCTGCTAACTCACTTTGCCATCCACGCGTTTGCCGGCATCGCCGCAGGTCACCCGGAAAACGGTTTCCCGCTGTCGACGATGATCGGTACCTGGTTCGCCTCCGTTTCCGGCGCGACCGCCTACGCCGTGTCGCAGACCGCGTTCTGGCTGCACCTGCTGGCCATGCTCCTGTTCCTGAATTACCTGCTGTATTCGAAGCACAGCCACATCATCGCCGCGCTGCCGAACATCTATTTTCGCAACCTCGGACCGAAGGGGGTTCTGCCCAAGCTGAACCTCGAAGCCGACGACATCGCGCAAACCGGCGTGGTATCCGAGTTCAAGGACTTCACGTGGAAGTCGCTGCTTGACAGTTTCGCATGCACCGAGTGCGCCCGCTGCACCAACGCCTGCCCGGCGTACAACACGGGCAAGCCGCTGTCACCGATGCAGATCATTCACGACATCCGCGACGACATGAAGTCGCGCCTGCCCGACCGCGGGCTGCTCGACCATCTGATTGAACTATTTCAGCACGGAGCCGAGGCGGCAAAAGCGGCTGCGACGCCGATTCCCCTCGTCGGTGGCCGCACCACGGAGGACGTTCTGTGGGCCTGCACCACCTGCGGTGCCTGCCAGGAAGTCTGCCCGGTGTTCATCGATCAGCCGGGGAAAATTCTTGAGATGCGACGCAACCTGGTGTTGCTGCAAGAAAAGACGCCACCTGACCTCGCACGCACCTTCAAGAACCTGGAACAGAACGGCAATCCATGGGGCATCGCTGCCGACAAGCGCTTCGACTGGGCGGCCGGCAAGAAGATCCCCACGTTGGATGACCACCCCGACGCCGAATATCTGCTGTGGGTAGGTTGCGCGGGCGCTTATGACGACCGCATCAAGAAACAAACACTCGCGCTGGTAGACATTCTGACCGAGGGCGGCGTCGACTTTGCCGTGCTGGGTCTGGAAGAAGGCTGCACCGGCGATCCGGCGCGCCGCGCGGGCAACGAGCTGCTGTACCAGATGCAAGCGCAGCAAAACATCGACACGCTCAACGCCAAGAAGGTGAAGAAGGTCATCACCGCGTGCCCGCATTGCCTGCACACGATCAAGAACGAGTACCCGCAGCTTGGCGGCAACTTCGAAGTGCGCCACCACACCCAGGTCATCCGGGAACTGGTCGAATCAGGCAAGGTCGAAGTCCGCAAGGACAGCGAAGGCATCGGCAAGGTCGTCTTCCACGATCCGTGTTACCTCGGCCGCTGGAACGGTGAATACGACGCGCCACGGGACGCGCTCGACGCCGCGGCGTCCGACCGCACCGAGGCACCGCGCAACAAGGAACACGGCTTCTGCTGCGGCGCCGGCGGCGGACGCATGTGGATGGAAGAAAAAATCGGCACCCGCGTCAACCACAACCGCGTCGATGAACTGCTGGCCACTGGCGCGACCACCATCGCCACTGCGTGCCCCTTCTGCACCATCATGGTCGGCGACGGCGTCAACGATCGGCAGGCCAGCGAGCGCGTCGCCGTGTTGAATGTGTCCGAAGTGATCGCCAAGTCAATGGCGCGCAAACGCACGATCGATTCGGCGTAGAGCGGCCCCACCGTGGTACCACCGCCGCTCTCGTCTACGCACTTACTCGATTACACTAAAAGAGGCCAAACTAATGATGTGTATAAGCCAAGCTTACGTCTGCGTTGCTCGGACTTGCGCCCTTGTTCTTGTGCTCCTGTGCGGCTGCGGTGCCCGGGGCACCCAGCCGGACGCCATGGCCCCCGCGCCGCCGGACATGCTGTCGGCCGACACCGGGCCAGCCGACACCGGGCCCCCTCCGGCAGAAGCGTGCAACGGTGCGGAAGAATGGGCGCGCGTCAAGGTCGCCTACGGCAACCTCGTCCATGTAGCGGGGACGGGGGCAGGGGGGAGCGGTGCAAACGACAACAAGTGGTTGCCACAGTTCGAAAACACGTCGGCGACCCAGGCACCTCTCTCGCGGCCGCACATGGCCATGGCGGACGCCGCAGGTAACATCTTCATTGCCGATCGGAGTGGCCACGGCGTGCGCATGGTAACCCCGGCGGGGATCATTACCACCGTGGCGGGCACCAGTATGCCGGGCGACGACGGCGATATGTCTGGACCGGCGCGTGAGCGACGGCTTGACAATCCCAACGGACTCTTCGTTCTGCCTGACGGCACCGTGTACATCGTCGACCGCAGCAACAGCGCGATCCGCAAGGTCACCAAGGGCCCTGATCGCCAGATGTCCACGCTGTTTCGCGATCCCGCCGGACTCGGAGCGGGGCGCGGCCTCTACGTCGAGCAGGACGAGTCCGAGGTCTTCTACGCGGCGTCGGACGTAGTCAAGCGCTGGACCAAGCGCGACAACCGCATCGAGGACTTCGCCCGTGGGCCGTTCGTAGATCTTGGCATGGTCGTCAAGGACAAGCGCGGCCGGCTGCTCGTCGGTGACCGTGGCAGCAAGGCGGTGTACGCGGTCACACGCGAGCCCGGCCAGCCAGCCACGATCATGCGCGTCACCACAACGGACCTGAACCAGCCCCGGGCCGTGTGGCCGGCCTTCGACACCGCCGGCTTCTTCGTCGGAACCCACGCCGGCTGCCAAGTGTTCTACGTGGACTGCACCGGCGCCGCGCACCTGTTTCTCGACGGGTCGGGAAACACCCACAACGTCGGCAACAACACGCCTTTCGACAGTCCGGGACCCAAGATCAACGAGGTCCGATCGGTCGCGCTCGATGCCATGGGCAATGTCATCGTGATGGAAGACGATCGAGGCTTCGTGCGCATGGTCAAGCGACGGTAAAACAATAGCCTTCGCCGCCGCCACTCCCGCCGGACCCCGTCCGGCGCTATGCTTCCCCGAATGAGCCTCGGCCCGCGGGTCGCCCCCCTTCTTCCAACGATCTGACAGCGGAGAACTCGACCGCCCTGCGTTGGTTGAATTGGCACCCGTGGGGCGAGGCAAGTTTAAACGGCGCAAGCATGATTCGCGCGCCCCGCTGGTTCCACTTTCCAGTCGCCGCATCGGCGCTGGACGGCTTCCTCGGGACGGGTTTGCTTGACGCCGCGCTGGTCGCGGTCAAGGCAGCGGACGCTCCACAGATTCTGTTGAGGCTGCTAGAGAAAAGCGCCAGCGCTTCTAATTAACAGTAATCGGAATCGTCGCATATTGCTTGGTAAACTCAGCTTTTATATTAATGTTATAATATGCAGATGCGACACATTCCGGGGCTCTCTGGCTGTTTAGATAGAAAGTCTTTGGCGCAGACGTCACTGGGAAAGTGCGTGATAATGACTGAGGAGACTCATAGTTCGCCCCACCACTAGGTCCCTGTGTTGGGAGATTTCCGTTGATGTACAATTTCGAGAAAGCGGTAAATCCTGTCTGGGACTCATTCGCCTCCACTAAGCCGCTAACCATGCTGAGTTCAGAAATTACCCAGCAGTCGGTCTGGGCGCTATCAAATTTGTTCCGTATAGCTGTCATGAAACGCGCTTCGACTGTAATGTAACCGTCTGCTGGTGGAGAAACAGTGAAGAGTACAACGCGCCCGGGGCTGTTAGGAGAGACGGGCCCCGGCAGGTAGCCAGCCCATGTATTCGTTATCCCTGTCGGTCCGGTGACTCCTGTGTCACCTTTGAGGCCCTGCGGCCCCACTCCTCCGATAGCACCAGTGTCACC
>CAYSKR010000276.1:0-9238 GCA_964431675.1 uncultured Myxococcales bacterium | reverse complement strand
TCGCCGAGCAGCTCGACCAAGCGGTGGGCGTCGTCGAGTGCGTCGTTGATGCCGCCGAGCAGCACGTACTCCACAGTGATGCGGGCGCGTGGGACCAAGGGATAGGCCTTCATCGCGGCGAGGAGTTCGGCGAGGGGCCATTTCTTGTTGATGGGCATGATGCGCGTTCGGATTTCATCCGTCGTGGCGTTGAGCGAGACAGCGAGCTGGGTCGGCAGGTCGCGGCCCAGGTCGTACATGCGCGGTACGATGCCTGACGTGCTGATCGTCACGCGGCGTTTTGAAAATCCCGGGCCGAGGGGATGGATGAGAATGCCGGCGGCGCGCACGACGTTGTCGTAATTGAGCAGCGGTTCGCCCATGCCCATGAACACGATGTTGGTCGGACGGCGACCCGCGATCTCCATCGCCCAGTAGACCTGCTCGACGATTTCCCCGGCGGAAAGGTTGCGGCCAAATCCGAGCGTCGCCGTCGCGCAGAACGCGCAATCCAGCGCACAGCCGATTTGCGAGGACACGCAGAGGGTCAGTTTGCCGCGCTCGGGCTTGTCGTCGGGAATCAGCACCGACTCGATGGCGCGGCCGTCGTGGGTGCGGAAACGCAACTTGTGCGTGCCGTCGGCCGCCACCTGCGCGAGATCCACGGCGAGCGGCAGCATGGGATGTTCTTCCAGGAGCGTCCGCCGCAAGGTGAGGGGAAGGTTCGTGACCGCATCGAGCGATCGCACGGCCCCATGACCACCCGGACCCGCAGCGTGCAACCAGCGAAACGCCTGCTCGGCGCGGTACGCGGGCTCGCCTGCCGCGACGACGGTGGCCTTCAAATCGGCTGGGCTGAACGAACGCAGATCCACGGCGGCGCGCAGTATAGCGCCAGGATTCAGGAACGCCGATGGCGAAGCCACGTGCCAGCGCCGAAATCTACGCCGCGCGGAGCGCCAGATCGTCGACCGAAAGCGCGGCGCGCAGCTCGTCGGTCAGGCGGTGGCGGGCGTGGTGCAGGCGCGACATGACGGTGCCGACAGGGCACCGGGCAGCGCGGGCGATCTCCTGGTAGGTGCAATCCTCAAGCTCGCGCAACTCAAGCACGCGGCCCTGCGCCCTGGGCATTCTGTCAATGGCCGCGCGAACCAGGTGCGCCGCCTCGGAGGCGAACCGGTGCGCCTCGGGCGTGTCGTGGTCCGCCGCCGGGACAGTGTCGCACGCCAACTCGGCACCGTCGTCGCGCTGCCCCTCGAACCGGACACCGCGACGCCGCAACAGATCCATGGCCGAGTTCATGACGATGCGATGCAGCCAGGTGGCAAGCGATGAGCGGCCCTCGAACCGCGGCAGGTAGCGCCACATTTTTAACATTCCTTCTTGCACCGCGTCCTCGGCGTCGTCCGGATTGCGCAGCACCTTGTGCGCGGCGGCGATTGCCCGTGGGCGCAGGGCGAGCAAGAGCGCGTCAAACGCGCGCCGGTCTCCTTGTTGGGCCCGACGGAGCAGGCCCTCCACATCCGCCCCACCGCGGTGGGGCATTCTTGCGTTCGGCGGCTTCGAAACGGCGGCAGCAGTGGATTTTTTCATGGTACAGGGTGGTCGTTGCAAGGTTGGTACCGACGCCCGCGGCCAGCGCGACATCGCTGTCATGTGAGACCTTCGGCCACCAATGCTAGTCTTGCGATGGCCACGACATGGATGGGGTGCAGCGCATCGGCTTGTTTCTGCGCGCGGTCCGGCGCCGCGCCTTCCTTGAAGCGGCCCTGCGGCTGGCGGGACTCACCGCAACGGTCCTGCTGATCGCGCTTGTCGCGCTGACGCTCGCGGCGCTCCGCATCGGGCCAGCGGCATTTTGGCCGCGTTTGACGATGTTCGTTGTGACTTCGTTCGCGCTGTCGGGCGCAGCGATGTTCTTGCTCGGGCCGGTGCGGTGCCTGCGCTCCGATCTGCGCCTGGCCCGCTTTGTCGGTGGTCGGCAGCCTCCTCTGCGCAGCGATCTACTCTCGGCCATCGAGCTTGGCAGCGCGGCCCCCGGCGCAGGCGCGCAAGGCTCGCCGGTGATGATGCACGCGTTCTTCGGCGCAGTGGCCGAAACGACCAGCGCGGTCGACGTGCGCGGCCTGGTTCCTTTGCGCGGGGCAGCCCAGGCGGGTGTCGCCTTGGCTCTGGTCGCTGCGGTGATCGGAGTTGTCGCGTGGGCATGCCCTGCCGCGACGGCCCGCGGCTTGCGACTTCTCACGCGGCAGCCGACACGCTTCGAAGGTGCCGTGGTCTCGACGGAACCCTTGTTCGGCGAGGCGCGCCTGACTTACACCTATCCCCAATACACCGCCCTTCCGGCGCGCGTCGTGGAGGGTTCGACGGGCGACATCGTCGGCCTCAAGGGCACGCACGTCCAGCTCGATGCGCCGCTCCTGCGGCGCGCGCAGCACGCCGCCTTGCTCGTCGGCGAACATGGGGAGAAGGGCGAACACGCCGCGCAGGTCACGGACGGGAAACTGCACGCATCGCTGATCCTGCACGAGTCCGAAACCTACAGCGTATGGCTGTCCGGGCTGCTCGGTCGCCCGGTGCGCGAAGCACGCGGCCACCGCATCGTCGTCGAGGCCGATCAAGCGCCCCGCGTAGAAATCCAGGGACCGGCCGACCACCTCGAGCTCGAAACGCCCCATCCCATCGAAGTCGGTTACTCGGCGAGCGATGACTTTGGCCTCGCAGCCGTCGACCTGGTCTTTCAGGTCGGAAACGAGCCCGAACAACGCCAGCGTCTCAAGGATGCTGACGGCGCCCGCCACGTCGCCGGGCGAACGCTGTTCGAGCCGGTGGTCGGGCTGCTGCGTCCCGGAGACGTCGTGTCGTACCGGATCGAGGCGCGCGACCGCGATGAGGTGTCAGGCGCGAAGATCGGCGCTTCGCGCACGCTGACCCTCACGATTCAAAATCCACGTGAGAACTTTGACTCAGATCTGCAGCGCGAGCGCGAGGTGAAGGACAAGCTTCTCATCGCGCTGGCCGACCGGCTGGAGATTGCTGAATCGCCGCTGCCGCCGGGTGCCACCCCGGGCGATCTCGCAACCCGGATGACGGCCTGGGCGGCGCTGCACGAGATCGAAGAGGCGGCGCTGGCCCTCCTCGGGCGCATGGTCGACGACCAGCGCCGCAAGGGCGGCACCAGCAAGAATCTCGCGAACACGCTGGCGGCAATCGCAGACCGACTGGGCAAACTCATGCGTGACGAAACCTCTGCACTGGCGGCGGCGCGCGGCAAGTCCGACCCGGGAACGCTGTCGCCTGCGTTGTTCGCGCGTCTCACCACGGACAGCGCGAAACACGTGCAGGAGCTGGAAACGTCCGTGCTGGCGCTCGACGATCTCATTGGCCGACAACGCCTTGATGATCTGGCGGCGCTGGGCAAGGATCTGACCGACGCGCACAAGCGGCTGGAAGATCTCCTGACGCGCTACGCGGCGACGCACGACGAGGCCCTGCGTCGGCAGATCGAACGTGAAATCCGGGAATTGCGCGCGCGCATCGAGGAGCTGGCGCAAAAAATCGCCGCGGTCAAGGCGCGCAACGAAGTGCCCGCAGAGTGGCAAAATCTGCCCGACATGAAAGAAGTCGCCGACCGGGCAAAAAAACTCGATCACCTGCTGGAAAAAGGCGATCCGCAAGCGCTCAAGGAGGCCCTCGCGCAACTCGGCGATGCGCTCAAGTCGTTGCAACAGGGCCTCGATGGCAACGCGCGCGATTTTGCCGACCAGCGCTTTTCGCCAGAGAGTGCCGCGCGCGCCGAGATGATGAAGAAACTTGGCGAGCTGGAAGGCGACGAGCGATCGCTGGCGCAGGACGGGCAAGCGCTGTCGGGCGAACTAGATGAAGCAGCATCGAGCCGCCTCAAGGACACGGCCGAGGCCTTCATCGCGCGCTTGACCGAAAAGATCGACCGCCTGCGCGGCAAGCTGGGCACCGCCCCACCGAAGGAAATCAGTGACGCGGCCGAGGACGATCTGGGGCGCGCACGGGACAGCACGAAGCTGCTGCGGCGCTTGCTGTCGCGCAAGGAATGGGGCGAAGGAAAACGCGAGGCTGATCGGATCGCCTCGAGCGTTCGCCGGTTGCGCCGCCTGGTCGAGGATCGCAAGTCCACGCGCCGTGCCAGCACGCCTGCTTTCGAAGGATTCGACCGGGACACGAGTGAAGCCGGTGCCCTGGCGCAAGACGTGGCGTCCGAGCTGGACAAGGTCGTCCCGCGCGGCGAAGCCATGTCGCCCGAACAACGGCAACGCGGCAAAGGCATGGGGAGCAGGCAGGATTCGCTGGCCAAGCGGACGCGCGACCTCGGGGGCGAGGCCGGCAAGAACGGCGACCGTGTCCCCGGCATGGACAAGGCCGCGGCCGACCTGCGCGGGATCGGCGACCAGATCGGCGAGTCGGGCACCGAGTTCCAACGCGGCAACGCGCGCGAAGGCAGCGGCAAGGCCAGGGACGCCGCCGATCGTCTCGCGCAGTTGCGCGACGCCATGAACAAGGAGCGCGGGAAGAGCGGCGGCAGTCAGCGGCGCGAACCGATCCGCATTCCCGGCGCGGACGACAGCCGCGCCCCCGCACAGTGGCGCGCCGAGTTGCTCGAGGCCATGCGGGGAAAAGCCCCCGAGCGCTTTCGCGATGAGGTGCGCAAGTACTACGAGGATCTGGTCAAGTGAGACGCTCGCCCCTGTCCATCGTCGCCCTGCTCGTGGCATTGACCGGCGTGGGTGAAGCGCGAGGTGCGCCACCGAATGCCGCCCCGGCCTTGCCGACGCCGCACGCCACCGGACCGCAGGCACGCGTTCTCGGCCAGGAGGCGCGCGCCATCGCCCGATTCTATGATGACTGGCGTTTTGCCGAAGCTGACCGCGGCCTCGCCGTGCTCGAGCAGGCCCGGCCGGGCGAGTACGAAGCGACGTTTCTGCGTGGCTACGAACGCTTTTTGTCGGGCGACTACCCGGTCGCCGCCGCCAAGCTCGGTGCCGTTCTTGCGCGGTGGCCCCAGGATGCAGACGCCCGATCGCTTCTGGGTCTGGTGCGCGCGGCGGAAACGGCGACGCGCGGGCATCGCGAAAAACGCTCGGCCCATTTCGCGTTTCGCTACCCGCCCGAGGACGAAGTCCTGGCCGAGTACGCGCTTGAGACGCTTGAAGCAGCCGCGCTGGCCCTGCACGACGATCTTGGGTTCGTGCCCGAGCGGCTCATCCCGGTTGACATTTACCGGAGTCCGGCCGATTTGGCGGCGGTGTCCACCCTGAGCCCGGCCGAGGTCGAACGCACCGGCACCATCGCGCTGTGCAAATGGGCACGGCTGATGGCCACCTCGCCGCGCGCGCTGCGGGTTGGGTACCCATGGCAAGACAGCATCACGCACGAACTCGTCCACTACGTCATCGCATCGCTGACGCACGATCGCACGCCGGTGTGGCTGCAAGAAGGCCTGGCCAAGTTCTTCGAGCGGCGCTGGCGGGAACCTGCCGGTGGCGAGCTCCCGCCGTCCATGCAGCACCTGCTGGCCAAGGCGTTGGCGTCGCGCAAGCTCATCACCTTCGAGGCGATGCACCCGTCGATGGCCAAGTTGCCGCGCGCCGAAGACGCGACGCTGGCCTTCGCAGAGGTCGCGACTGCCGTCGCATCGCTACACGCACGCGGGGGCATGGCGGCGGTGCGCAACGCGGTCGTGCGCGTGAGCCAGGGCACCGACGCGCGCGAGGCGGTGGCCGCCGCGCTCGGCGGAACGTGGCTCGACTTCGAGAAAGGCTGGAAGGCGTTCATGGCGGCCAAGCATTACAAGACGTTTCCCGGCATGGATCCGGTGACGCGCAAGTTCCGCAAGCCGGCCGCGATCGCCTCGAAACGCGGCCCGAGCGAGGACGAAGAAACTCCCACCGGCGATGGCGCGTCGCGCTTTTTGCGCCTGGGCAACATGATGCTGCTCGCGCACCGGCCGCGCGCAGCCGCTTCGGAGTACGAGAAGGGTGCCCGGGCGGCGGGACCGGGCAACTGGATTTTCGCCGTGAAACTTGGCCGCACGTACCTGGCACTGGGCCTGGCCGACCGCGCCCTCAAGGCGGTGGGCGGCGCGCAGACGCTGTACCCCGAACTGCCCTGGCCGCACCTCATCGCCGGGCAGGCGTACCTCGCGCTGGGCAACGCGGAGCGCGCGGCCCTTGCGCTGATGGCATCGCTGGGCATCAATCCCTTCGATCCGAACGTGCACTGCGGCCTGGTCGACGCCTACCGCCGCCTTCCCGTGTCCGGCGCGTGGACCACCGATCGCCGGACCCGGGCCGACCGACACTGCCGCGAGCTGTCGGCGCAGTAGTTGACGAACGTTGCCCTGGTATTACCTATCTGCCATACTCGTATTTATGAGAATCGCCACCACGCAGACCGTCACGGTCAAGCTCCCACGCGATGTCGCCAGCCGACTGCTGTCCCTGGCGCAACGGTGCGGCAAGGCCAAGTCCGAGCTCATCCGCGAGGGTCTGGAACTGCGCCTGCGCGCCGCAGGAAGACCGGCGCGGGGATCGGTGCTTGAACTCGCTTCAGACCTGGTGGGAGCACTCGATGGTCCAGGCGACCTCGGCACCAACCCGCGGCACATGCGCGGCTTCGGCCGATGATCGCCGGAGCAACGCTTCTCGACACCGGCCCTCTCGTCGCGCTGCTCAACCGCAGAGAGAAACGCCACGCCTGGACCAAGGCCCGACTGGGGGAGATCGATGCACCCTTGCTCACGTGTGAAGCGGTCTGGGCGGAAGCAGCCTACCTGCTTCGGGACATGGACCCGGGCGCGAAGGCCCTGATGGCCCTGCTCAACCGGAACGTCGTGCGCCTTGCCTTTCGCCTGCACGACCATCAAGAAACGGTGGCCGGACTCATGGCCCGCTACGCCAACGTCCCGATGTCGCTGGCGGACGCTTGCCTGGTGCGCATGGCTGAGCTGCACGAAAAAAGCACGGTCATGACGTTCGACGGTGACTTCGGCATCTATCGGAAGCACGGCCGACAAGCCATCGCGACCTTGACGCCACCTTGACACTCAGGTGTCATGTAACTATACACAAAGAGTGAGAAAGGTGAATGCGCTCACCGTCCGGCAGTCGCTCGGCCGTGTCTTGCGCGATCTTGATCGAACCGGCGAGCCCGTCTTGCTGGAGAAGAACCGGCAACCACGAGCGGTCCTGATTTCACTGCGCAACTTCGGCGAACGTTTCGTCGACCGGGCAGCGGCCGATGATCGGCGGCGCCTGGTGGACCGAATCCGCTCGTTCGCCCAGCGCGCAAGTCTTCCTGGCCATGGGACATCGGCGGCCGACGTGCTGCGGCAGTTGCGCGGCCCTCTCGGCGGATGACGGCGCGAGCGACCGCCGACGTCATCGTCCTCGACGCGTCGGTCGTGGTCGAATGGTTCATCCCATCGAGCCCCGCAGCACACGCTGCGGCTCTCGGCCTATTGACAGAGGTGGAAACCGAGCCGCGGCGTTTTGTCGTGCCGACCCTGCTTTTCCACGAGGTACACGCCGTTCTGTGCCGCCGCCACGTGAACCACACCGACGTCGAGGCAGCCCTCGACGATCTGTACGCCCTCGGCATGCAGGTCGCTCCGTTCGATCGCGCAACCGCGCGCGTGGCGACGCTGATCGCCCATCGCCACGGACTCACCGGGTACGACGCGACCTACGCCGCCACCGCCAAGGTGCTGGGTGGCGTTTGGGCAACCTTCGACCGCAAGGCTCACCGCCGCATCGCCGCCTTGAGTCTGTCGCGGGTGTTGTAGATCAAATCAATTCCTGTTCACGCTCTGACGCCGATCAGCGACCCACGGCCGCGGCGTGAAACACGGCCAGGCGTGCGAGGAAGTCGTTCATCGCCACCAGCTGCGGCGCATGCCCGCCGGGCAGCTCGAGCACCTCGGCGCGCGGCAGCGATCCGGCGAGGGCGTCGATGATCCGGTGCAGGAAGTGCGACGAACCCGTGCCCTTGACCAGCAACACCGGCCGGTCGAAGGCGTGCAGGCGATCGCGCGAGTCGCGATGCGCCCACGCCGCGTCGCCGGTGAGCAACGAGCGGCGGTGCTTCACCCATGCCGGCCACTGCGGCAGATCGCGCAGCGACTGGCCGGCAGCGCCAAAGCCGGCCTTTTGCAGGAAGGCGTCGAGATCGTCCTCGCTCACGCTGCCCTGGGTCTTCATCTTTCCGTAAAGCAGTCGCAGCTCCTCGGACTCGCGCTGCGACTGCGGATCCGTCGTGCCGGTGGCCGCCAGCGTCCAGAACACGGGCGGCTCGATGAGCGTGAGCGTGCGGACGGACGCCGGGTGGTCGAGGGCGTAATCGAGCGTGATGGCGGCACCGTACGACCACGCCACCAGATCCACGGGGCCGCTGCCGCCCAGATCGGCAATCGCCGCAGCCAGGGCACGGCTCTCCATCTTGACCGAGTATTCGGGCGGCACGACCTGGCCGTCGAGGCCAAGCTGCACGGCCAGCAACTGCGCGCGCGCCACCTTGCGCGTGGGCGCAAGCCGGTCCTGGTGCGGAACCCAGCTCAGATACCCGGTCAGGCCACCACCGACCAGCACCAGAAGCTCACCTTGTCCCTTCACGTCGGTCAGCATCTTGCTCATGGCGATCGGTTCCTTTCGTTCGGTCCGGTTGGCCGTGGCGCAGCCGACGTATCCCGCCAGAACTGCGATGAGGGTGGCCAAGCAATGCACGCCGCCGCCGTTTTGGAAAATCAGGGCAGGCGCGAACCCGCGAGTAAGCGATTCGAAGGGGGTGGTGGATCGAGCCGGGCGGGTACGGGCCCAGATTCCCAGTGGGCGGGGCACAAAGGCTGGTTGATCCGGCTGCGAATCCACTCCAGGCACGGCGTGAATCTACCTGATCCGGGAGGGGCGTCCATATCAAACATAGGCGCGATTCCCGGGTACACCGAGGATGATCGCCGGAGCAACACTTCTCGACACCGGCCCCCTCGTCGCGCTGCTCAACCGCAGGGAGAAGCGCCATGCCTGGACCAAAGCTATCGGAAGCACGGTCGACCAGCCATCGCGACCTTGACGCCACCTTGACACGCAGCCGTCGAAAGGGGCGCAGTTGCACGTGTTCAGATCGTCAAGTTATCTTAAACAGATGCTCAATCATCTATTGACCTTCCTGATCGTCATGTGCGCCGTCCCGATTGCCGCGAATGCCACTTCGCCACCGAACGTCGGTGACA
>CAYSKR010000275.1:0-2903 GCA_964431675.1 uncultured Myxococcales bacterium | reverse complement strand
CGAGGCTATTTTACTATGTCTGGAAACGCGCGAGGCGGAGGGCTGGCAGCTTCCCGGTGAGTACCAGGTCGTTGATCTGACCATCGCGGCCTGACGTGACCCTGCTGCCTGTCATCTCCGGCAGCGCCTGTATCGCTGCGGCTCCGGCGCTTTGGCCGGGCACCCGCAACGATCCCGGTTTTCCGCGCCACGGCCAACTGGTTCGTGCTTCGGGGGGCAAGGCACCATGAGCGCGGACGAAACGGCGCGCGAAGGTTCGGGTCGCGGGGTTGACGTAACCCATGCCATGCAGGGGACCGAACGCGTGCGTGTAGCGGGCGGCGATGCATTCGAACAATTCGTCGCGGCGGACCTTGGCGCACAGGCTGGCGGCGGCCACGGCGACGTGGAAGGACTCGGCCCGATCACGTGCTTCGAGGTGCGGAAGTTGCGCGCGCAGCGGCGCAAATAAGGTGCGCCCGTCGGCGATGATGCGCCCGTGCACAGGCGCGCGTTCGACGAGCCGCAGGGCGCGCTCGCGTTCGAGTTGATTGAGCAGGCCGCGCGCCGTGTAAGCATCGACGGCGTCGACGTCGCACACCTCGATGCCGATCCAGATCGCGGTGCGTTCGATGAGCGCGACCAGCTCGGCCCGCGCGGCGCGCGCCTTGTCGCCGGAGCCAAAAGATTTGGAGTCCGCGACGCCGGCGCGACCAAGCCGACGAGCGGCGGTCGCGTCGAGTGCAACTGCGGCGACGACCAGCGGCCCGAGCGCCGGGCCGCGGCCAGCCTCGTCAATCCCCAACGTCAGCTTGCCCGGAGCCGTCACGGCTCCCACACCAGCGCCACGTCCAGGAGCACCGCCTGGGCGCGCCGCCAGGCCATCAGCGGCTGGCCAGCAGGTGGCGCGCGATGACGATGCGCTGGATCTGGCTTGTGCCTTCGTAGATCTGCAACAGCTTGGCGTCGCGCATGAGTTTTTCGACCGGGTAGTCCTTGGTGTAGCCGTAGCCGCCGAAGATTTGCACCGCGTCGGTCGCCACGCGCATGGCCGCATCGGCACCGTAGGCCTTGGCGTAGCTCGACACGATGCTGTCCATGCTGCCCTGGTCGATGGCCCAGGCGGCCTTGTGGCACAACAGGCGCGTCGCCTCGTAAGCGATGGCCATCTCGGCCAGCATGAATTGCACCGCCTGATGCTGACCAATGGCGACGCCGAAGGTCTGGCGTTCGAGCGCATAATTGCGCGATTCGTCCAAGGCCCGGCGGATGAGCCCAGCCGCACCAGCGGCGATCCAGGGCCGCGAGCGATCAAACGTGCGCATCGCTATTTTGAACCCTTCACCCTCGGGACCGACCAGGTTGTGCGGCCCGAGCTTCACGTCCTCGAAGATCACGTCGCTGGTGTTCGAGGCGCGCTGGCCCATCTTGTTTTCTTTTTTTCCGACCGACACGCCCGGGGTCGTTCGATCGACGACGAAGCAGCTAATGCCCTTGTGCCGAAGGGTGCCTTCAAGCCGCGCGAACACGGTGTAAAAGTCCGCCACGCCGCCGTTGGTGATCCAGCGCTTCTGCCCGGTCAGCACGAAGTCATTGCCGATCTTTTGGTAGCGGGTTTTCATGCCCGCGACATCCGAGCCAGCGTCCGGCTCGGAACAGCAATACGCGGCGAAAATCGGCTTTTCCAGCAGACGTCCGAAGTAAAGCTGCTTTTGCTCTTCGCTGCCGGCGAGCACCAGCGGCATCGAACCGAGCGCGTTCCCCGCGAGCGTGGTGTTGACGCCGGTGCAGCCGTGCGAAATTTCTTCGAGGACGAGGCAATGATCGAGGCACGACAGGCCGAGGCCACCGTCGGCCTCGGGCAACTCGCAGTTCATCAGACCCGTCGCCCAGGCTTTGTCGCAGATCTCCTGCGGAAACGCGCCGTCCTCGTCCAGCTTGGCCGCCGCCGGCGTGACTTCGTTCTTGGTGAACTCGCGCGCCGTGGCGACGAGTTGCTCCTGTTCCTCGGTCAGATCGAATCCAATCATGGGCTCTCCTTCGGTGGCGCAGAATCACGGGCGGCGCGTTCAGCCTTTCTGCGCGCGCGATCTTCGGTCTTTTTCTCTTCCATGCGAATCGCATCCCGCGTGGCGCGGCCGCCCAGAATGAATCCCAGCACAAGGCCGAGAATCAGGATTCCCGGGATGTAGATGAAATGGGCTGCGGTGGGCATGGGAAGCGGCGGCGTGAACGTCATCCCTTGGCGTCAAGCTTGCGCCGCACTTCCTCGATGTCGCCCTGCACGCGAGCAAGCTTGCGGCCAAGCACCGCGACGTACGCGAGCACCGCCAACCAGATGAAGCCGTACGCGATCGCGACGAAGGGCGCGTGCGGCAGCCGCTCATGGATAGGTTCGTCAACCTTCTGATACTCCTGCGCGAGGGCAACCGCAGGCAACAGCAAAGTAGCGATCACGAGCATCATCGTGACCAGCGAGGCCACACCACCACGCACGCTTCGACCGGTTGGGATCATCGTCCTTTTTTCCTCTCTTGAAGTCTCGAATCCAGAGCTTTCGCGGCAACGAGCCCCGTCAGGGGCGACGGTGGAGAATGGTCCCCCCAGAGCCGACGGCCCAGACGTCGCTCGTACCGCTCCCCCACACGCCATAGAGCTCTCTCGTCGTCCCGCTGGTCGCGCGCGTCCAGGCGCTCCCGTTCCAGTGGACAATGCCATAGCCGACGGCCCAGACGTCGCTCGCACCGCTCCCCCACACGCCATAGAGAACGCTCGTCGTCCCGCTGGTTGCGCGCGACCAGGCGCTGCCGTTCCAGTGGACAATGGACCCCACAATGCCGACGGACCAGACGTCGCTCACCCCGCTAACCCACAAGAAACGGAGCCACTTCGTCGTCCCGCTGGGCGCGCTCGTCCAGGCGCTC
>CAYSKR010000274.1:0-12868 GCA_964431675.1 uncultured Myxococcales bacterium | reverse complement strand
TGGCCGCTGGTGAGGAGCACACCTGCGTTGTCAAGAGCGACGGGACCGTGGCCTGCTGGGGCTGGAACTACTACGGCCAGAGCACGCCGTCCGCGGGTACCTTCACCCAGGTCAGCGCCGGTGCGTTGCACACCTGCGGGGTCAAGAGCGATGGGACCATGGCCTGCTGGGGCTATAACTACTACGGCCAGAGCAAGCCGCCCGCGGGCACCTTCTCCCAGGTCAGCGCCGGTGGGTATCACACCTGCGGGGTCAAGAGCGACGGGACCGTGGCCTGCTGGGGCTATAACGGCTCCGGCGTGAGCACGCCGCCCGCGGGTGTCTTCTCCCAGGTCAGCGCCGGTTGGAATCACACCTGCGGGGTCAAGAGCGATGGGACCGTGGCCTGCTGGGGCAGTAACGTCCACGGCCAGAGCACGCCGCCCGCGGGCCTCTGAACCCAGGGCAGCTCCCACGCACTGGGGTTGTTGCCCAAAACGTCAGAAGGGCGCGCAGGTCCAGTCTGTCGGCCGGTGCAACGGTCATAGATTCCTTCGCCGACGGTTCTTCCAGCAAGAAAACAAGATTCCTCACTTGGGGTCAGCCCCCTCGAACAACCCCTGCTTCCATAGGTAACCGAGCTTGTCCCCGTCGGCCTTGTATGCGGCGACCTGGGCATCGTCGCGGGCGCGTCGTATCTCCGTGTAACCGTTGCTTTTCACCAGCCAAAACGCTTCGTCCAGCTCCACCGCGTTCAAGAAGTCCGGCGAGTGAGTCGAGACGAAGACCTGCCGCCCCTTGGTGGCATAGGCGCGGAACTCCTCCGCGAGATCAGTCAGCAGCGACGGATAAAGCTGGTTCTCAGGCTCCTCGACGCACAGCAGCGGCCGGGGATTGGGGTCAAGCAAGAGGACGAGGTACGCCAGCATCTTGATCGTCCCATCGGACACGTAACGCGCCAGGAATGGATCTTCGAACGACCCGTCCGCAAAGCGAAGGAGAACGCGGCCCTCTTCGGTGATCTTGGCATCCACCTTCGACATTCCGGGGATGCGCCTGCCCAACCGCTCCAAAACATCACGAAAGACGGGGCGTGGTGCTTCTGCAAGAACTCGATCACCAGGGAAAGATTCTCGCCCTCCCGGGACAAATGCTCCGCGTATCCCGCCTCTTGCTCGGGCCGGGCGCGGTTGATGTGAAAATCCGACAGGTGCCAGTTTTCGATCAGATCGCCAAGCGCCACAGCCGCCGGGAACCGCTCGAATTGCGCGAGTCCCTTGATGGCGAGGATGTCGGGGCTTTTGAGCGTCTGGGTTTCACGCTGCAACTCGGCTTCGTCGAGCGGGCTGTCCATTTCATTGGTCACCGCCTGCCCCGTGCCCTTGGTGAAATCCAGAAAATGCCACGACTTGCCACTGCTGCCGCGCCGGTACTTCAGGATCTCGCGCTCCACCACTGGACGACCGTTTTCTTCATCCAGCACCAGCGAGTAGGTGATGAGGCTGGGCTGCGTACGGCCGATATCGGCCCGGATCTTCAGCTCGATCTCGATCGGCCCCACGCTGCCCCTAGATCGAACTTCTTGCATGCCGCGGCTGCCGCCAAGGATGCCCATGGCGGCGGTCACGTTCGAGGTCATGGCGTTCTTCAAGAAGGAAAACACGGAGAAAAGGGTGCTCTTGCCGGTTCCGTTGGCCCCTACAAGCACGCAAAAGTTTGGGATCTCGCGCAGGTGAACGTCGCGAAACGCGCGAAAGTTCCTGAGGCGTATGGATTCGATTCTCATGGCTCGGCGAGTTACGCCTGCGACATTAAAGAGGGCCGCGCGGGTCGGCAAGGGAAACGTGAGGTCATGCGACGGGGCCGCGCCGCAGCTACTCGTCGTAGCGCATAACCAGCCGCCGCAGCGCCCACCATTCATGGACACGGCTTGAGCGCATCCAACGTCCAGCGCAGCTCGCGCGCGATCGCATCGTCGATCGGCTCGGCGCGAAATTCTTCGGGCAAAACGTCCCAGGTGTACGTTTCGACTTCAAGATGGCGGCTCAGTGATTCGGTCGCCTGCATGCTGAGCAGCGCCCGGAGGAACTGTGCAGAGTTGCGCAGGGGACCGAAGGTTTCGCGGAACAGCGGAACGTGAAAATGGACGCGCCATTCGTCGCCGGGCGCGGCTTTATCGCAGGCCGCGAGCGCCTCAGGCAGGTCGACGAAGCGGGTGAGGTTTGCGCCTCGCCGAACCACCGTTTGGTGCAGATAGACGCCCTCGGCAAATCGTTCAAGTGCCGCGCGCGCGCCGACAGATCGCGGATCGACCTGCAGTCCGGCGCTCACCTGGATCTTGGCAATACGGATGCCTGCGCCTTGCAACAGTCGGATTGACTCTTCAGGGTTTTCGAATTCGACTGCGGCGTGACAAGCGTCGAGGCACACGCCCAGATGCAGGCGCAGGCTGTCTTCGGCCTCGGTGGCACCAAGTCCAGTCAGCCTGGCGAAGGCCGCGATCCCGGCGGGCGAGAAGACGTGATTCGAAAAGAACCGCACCGCGTCCGCCGTGGTTTCGAGGACGCAGGCGGGCTCCGGTTCCAGCGCGACAGAGACGATTTTGCCAGTGTGTTCGCGCAACCGGTGAAGCGTGACGGCGTGACGAAACAAGCGCTCGGCGATGGCGGGACCAACCGACGTCATGTCCCCGCGGGTGCTGAAACAACCGGGGACCGTGCTGACGCTTCCCTCGACGTCGGAGTCGTCGGGCAGCAGGCTGGCAAGCAGCGTCGACAGAAGATCGGTGTAAGTCAGGCGCTCGTCCTCCAGCCAGTCGGGCCGATAGACTTGCTCCTTGACCGCGGTGCCGTGAAATGTTCCGTGCGGGAAACCATTGATGGTGAAGACGTAGAGCTGATGGGCGGCCAGAAATTCTCGAAACGCGGCCAGCACCGTGGGTTGGGCAAGCCTGGCCGCCGCGCTGGCGGACAAACGCAGCCCGATGCCGAATGGGCGGTCGGGGCAGACGCGGGCTTTGACAGCGCGAACATGGGTGGAAACGTTGGCGAAGACTTGGTCCCACGTTTCTGCGGGGTGAATGTTGGTGCAGTACGTGAGGTGGACGCCGGCGCAGCCAGGAACGATCATGAGGTTGCCGCGCGCGCGCGGACGAGCTCGAGGGCGCGCAGGAGCTTGCCGCGATCCATGTCGTGTACCTCGACGGCGCGTCCAATGTCGGCAATGAGCGTGATCGTGAGCTGGCCACCGAGATGCTCGCGAAAGTCGTCGAGGCCATCGAAGAGCGCGAATTCGCCCGTGGACTTCTTTTGATCGGCGGCGGCGTGCCAGCGCGGCAGGCCCAGCCGAGTCAGCAATCGGTCGACGCGCTCGAAGTCTTGTTCGGCAAGCAGGCCCACCAGGACGGCGTAACGGCTGTCGATGCGAAGGCCCAGGGCGACGGATTCCCCGTGACGCAATTCGTGGTTGGTGAGGCTTTCCAGCTTGTGCGCCGCCCAGTGCCCGAAGTCGAGCGGCCGCGCGCTGCCCATTTCGAACGGATCGCCGCTGCTGGCGATGTGCGCAAGATGAAGCTCGGCGCAGCGCCGGATCATGGTGACAAGCGCCGGCTTGTGACGCCCAGAAAGGACCTCGGCGTTTTCTTCCAGCCACGAAAAAAAACCGGCGTCGCGTATGAGAGCGACCTTGACGGCCTCGGCCATGCCGGCGATGGCGTCGCGGGCCGGAAGCGTGTCGAGGAATCGGCTGTCCACAAACACCGCGTACGGCGGGAGAAACGTCCCGAGAAAATTCTTGATGCCAAATGCGTTGATGCCGTTCTTCACGCCAACGCCCGAATCGTTTTGCGCGAGAACCGTCGTGGGCACCCGGACGGTGCGCAGGCCGCGGTGCGCGGTCGCCGCCGCATAGCCCACGGCGTCCAGCGTGCTGCCACCCCCGACAATGATGACGAAGGAATGCCGGTCAAGATGCGATCGCAAAAACAACTCGTGCAGCCTGGGCGCGAGTCCCGGGTCGTTCTTGGCCGCCTCGCCCGCAGGCACCAGCAGCGGATCGGCCGCGAGAATGATCGTTCCTGCACGCTGAGCAAACCAGGCCGACACGCGCTCGAGCAATCCGGGCGACGACTGGATCAGTCCTTCGTCGGCCACGACCAGGGCGCGATGGGGCAGGCGGGGGTCGCGGGCCGCGAGAACGTCGGCGAGCGTCGAGTTCGTGGTCCCGAACAGATCCTCGGTGAAGACCACGGGATACTCGAACGGCACCGAAAAGCGTTGAACCACCGTTGCTGACACAGGGAGAAAGAATGTAGCGCATCGAGCCTTGCCGCACGAGGTGCGCGTGTACACACCGGCCGCAGCCTGGTCCAGGGCCAGGCTGCAAGCGCAACTTTGCTGCGCCGCGACCGACAACGTTGCCGTCGATGGTGCTCGCAATCTGGGTCGCCGCGTGGATAGTGGGCATCGCTCTTGGCCTGCTACTGCCGCCGTGGCTCGTCGTCCCGCTGGCGGTGCTCGTGGGGCCCTGGGCCGGGTGGCAGGTGGTACACCGACGATGGGTTGTGTCGGTGGGGGCCGGGCTCCTGGTGGCGGGCGTGCTCGCGGCCCGGGTTGCGCAATCCCCCGATTCTGTCTCCACGGCCCTGCGTCGGGCCGCCGCATCGAACCAGCCGGTGCAGATCGTGGCCAGGGTGATCCGGGGAGTGCGGCTTGACCTGCCCCGCACGGAAAGCGGCGGCGGCAAGGTCGCGGACAGGCGCATGCACGCTGTCGTCGCAGCCGAAATGATCGATGGCATTGCCGCGCAGGGCGAGCTCTCCCTCTCCGCACCGGCGACGAACGACCTTGCACCCGGTGACGTGATCAGTTTCTCCGGCCGCGTCAGGCTGCCGACAGGCCTTGCGAATCCGGAGCTTCCCGACGAGCGGCTCCTGGCGCGAGCGCATGGCATCGACGGGTTCGTCGCGCTTGGGCCGACCGGCGCTATGCATCGTATGTCGACCGGCAGTCGGTGGAATCTCCGACGACTGGCGTTCGCGGCGCGGACCCTGCTGGGTGAGATCATCGGTCGCCATGTGTACGGCGCACCGGAGTCCTTCCTTCGCGGGGTGGTGCTGGGCGAAAGAAGTGCCGTGGGCGTGGAGGTCGAGGAAGGCTTTCGCGCCGCGGGCGTGACGCACATTCTTTCGGTCTCGGGACTGCACCTGGCCACCGTGGCGGCGTTGCTCTACTTCCTGGTTGGCCGAGTGCTGTGGTGTTTCCCACGCCTCGCACTCTTGCGTTGGTCGGCGGCAATACCTGCGATCCTTTCGGGCCCCTGCATCGTCTTCTACACGCTGCTGACCGGCGAGGCGGTTGCCACGGTGCGGTCCGCGCTGATGGCGCTCGTTGCCCTGGGTGCGATCGCGATCCGGCGGCCGTTCTCGTTTGCCGCCTGCATCGGTGCGGCGGCGCTGGTCATCACCATGGATTCCCCGCTGGCGGTGCTCGACGTCTCGTTCCAGCTATCATTCATGACCGTCATGGCATTGGGGGCGTGCGGCGGTGCCGTCGCACGCCTCGCTCGCGGCGGGGAAAGTTCGACGCATCTTCGACGCCTGGGCGGTCGGCTCGCCCACTGGCTGTTGGCCTCCCTTGTCGCGAGTACCATCGCGGCGCTGGCAAGCGCGCCCCTGGTGGCGCACCACTTCGGCGAAGTCGTTCCGGCAGCTCCGCTTGGTAACTTGATCCTGGTTCCATTGGTCGAGCTGTGGGTCGTTCCACTCGGCCTCCTCGGAGCGGGGCTGGGCGCGCCGCTGCCGTCTGTCGGCGGCGCTCTGTTGGCGCTGGCCGGGTGGGGCGCGTCGCTCGCGATGGCCGTGGCGGAGTTTTTTCGGCGCTTCGACATGGTGTGCCTGGTCCCGTCTCCGGGGATCGGAACGACCGCGCTGCTGACAGCAGGGGTTGCCGCGTGCATCGTCGCCGCCAACAATCCACCCCCCCACAGGCGGCACTGGCTGGTCATCGCAGGCGTTCTGACGGCGCTCGCCGCCAGCGTTCTGGTGACCCAACAGATCAGGCGGCATTTCCGCAACGATGTCGCGGTTACATTCGTCGATGTTGGACAGGGCGACGCTGCCCTGATTGAAGGCCCGGGCGGTTTCGCCGCGCTGATCGACGGCGGCGGCAGCTACGATGGCGGATTCGATCCGGGCGCGCGCGTCGTCGAACCGATCTTGCGGCGGCGCGGCATCACGCGGCTCGACCTGGTCGCTCTGTCTCACCCGCACCCCGATCACATGGGGGGCCTGCCGCGCATCCTGGCGCGATTTCCGGTCGCGCAACTGTGGACCAGCGGCGACGATGGGCACAACCCGGAGTATCACCGCTTGCTCGCACTGGCCCGGCGCCGTGGGGTTGCGTTGCGAGTCCCGACGACCATGCACGCGGGAGGGCCGGAAGGCGGGGTGCTGATCGAACCGCTCGGTCCCTGGGTCGGTGACCGCATTGCCCCCCCCGACGGCGTGAGCGTCAACGACGCTTCGCTGGTGCTGGCGGTTCGCTACGCCAATCGCACCGTCATGCTGACCGGCGACGTCGAAGCCGATGGAGAAGGCGAACTCGTCGCGCGTGCCGCCGCGGGAATGCGCGCCGCCTGCGACGTCTTGAAGGTGCCGCATCATGGTAGCCGGACCTCGTCGAGCGCGGAATTTCTGGATGCCGTGCAGCCCAGCCTCGCGGTCATGTCCCTTGGTTTCGCGAACCGTTTCGGTTTCCCTCGCTCCGAGGTGCTCACGCGCTACGCCGAGCGTGGGATCCGGGTCTTGCGCACCGATCTGCATGGTGCCGTCACCGTCACCATCGAGAAATCTGGCGCCTGGCACGCAACCTGCGCGCGCGGCTGCCGATAAGAACTCATGGCAAGAAACACCAAGGGCCGCTCAAGGCCCGGACCCGCGATCGCCATGGCGCTGTTGCTCGCGGTGGGCTGCGCTGGTGCGCAGAAACCTTTTCATCCGCAGGCGGTTGCGTTTCAAGCCGAAGGCGCGCGTGCCTTCGCGCGTGGCGATCTGGACCGATCGGCGGGATTGTTCTCGCTCGCTCTGGAATACGAGCCGAGGATGGCGGTGGCGCGCAACGGCCTTGGTCTGGTCGCGTTTGCACGGGGCGACAAGGCCACGGCCGAAACCGAAATTCGCGCCGCACTGTCGCTGAACGAAGAGCTTGCCGAGGCGCACCTGAATCTTGGTTTCCTGCTCCTCGATAAGGAAGACGTGGAGGACGCGCTTGATCGTTTTCGTCGGGCGCTCGCCATTGATCCAGGGTTTGGCGGAGCGCGCCTTGCCGCCGGCGAGACGTTGTTGCGTCTCGGGCGCTACGAAGCGGCCCGCTGGGAGTTGGCGAAGCTGTGCGAGGTGGAACCGCAGCGGGCCGCGGCACACGCGGCGCACGCGCTCATCCTGGCGCGGATGGGACGCATCGCCGCCGCCGAGCACGCCGCGCGCCGGGCGCTGGAACTCGATGCCGAACTGCCCGCGGCGCATCGGGCCCGCGCCGAGATCCTGCGGCGTTCGGGCGATCCCGGCGGGGCGATCATCGAACTGCGGCGGGTGCTCGCGTCCATGCCTGGCTCGGTCGAGGATCGCCTGGTTCTGGTCGTCTCGCTTGCGGGCGCTGGGAAGGATGACGATGCGGCGGCGGAGGTCGCTCGCCTGGAACTGCTGGTGCCGCGACGTGCGGAGGTGTCGTTCGCGCGTGGCTATGTCGAGTTGCGCCTGGGCCACCACGACGTGGCGATTGCCGCCGCGCGCCGGGCGCTGACGTTGCGCAGCCGCTACCCAGAGGCGCGCATGGTGTTGGCGGAAGCACTGCTGCGCCAGGGCAGCGAAGAGGAGGGACGCAAGGAGCTGGTGGCGTTCGTGGCCGAGGCACCCGAGGGGATGGGCGAAGAGAAAGGCGCGGCGGAGCGGTACCTTCGCGGCGAGGGGCGATGAAGGTTTTTGCTTCCCACGACCGTGGCCTGCGGAGTACCTTTTCTCCCGACTCGTGGAAGAAATTTTCCTTCGTAAACGTGCGCTCGCGCTTTGGCAGGAAGGGCAGCGCTTTCAGCTCGCGGGCGACCTCGGGCGTGCGCTGGATTTGTACGAGCGGTCGATCGCCGTCTTTCCAACCGCCGAGGCGTACACCTTTCGCGGCTGGGCCTACAGCCTTACAGGGCGCATGGATGCCGCCATCAAGGAGTGCAAGCACGCGATTGCCGTCGACCCGAGTTTCGGCAACCCCTACAACGACATCGGTTCGTACCTGGTCAGCCTGGGGCGCTTCGACGAGGCCGAGACCTGGCTCAAGCAGGCCAAGTCCGCTCCGCGCTACGAGCCCAAGCACTTTCCGTACATGAATCTCGGACGCCTCTACGCCGTGAGGGGTCAGCTCGCGCGCGCCATCGCGGAGTTTGAAGGCGCGCTGAAAATCTGCCCCGACGAGCTCACCTGCACCGCCGCCCTCGGCATCCTGCGCCAGAGAATCAACTAAGTTCGGAACCCTGACAGGGTTCCGCGCCTCCCGCGCTTTGGCTCCGCGTGGCAAAGCCACGCTGAGCCACCGCGAATTAGACCAGGCGGTGCGAGTTGACGCACTCCATGGCGCGTCGCGGCGTCATAACTATGACTTAAGTGACCGGTTCGGGCACGTGCTGGGGCGCAAATGTCGGTAGGTGGGTCGGTAAGGTACTGAAATCATTGTCGCGATTTGTGGCACGACTGTTGAAGTGTCAGACTGTGGATAAGCGGCCCGTGGGCCCTGCCCCCGGGCCGGAAAGGGGGAAGCGATGCGTCGACGCTCATTCAAGCAGGTTCATCAAGCTTCTGGGGCGCAAGGCGGTGCCTTGGCCTCGGGATGCGTGGCCGAAGTCATGGGCACGGATCTGTTCACCCTGACGCCGGACACCGCCGTCGGGTCGGCACTTCGTCTGGCCGCCGCCAAGCATGTCCACCATTTTCTGGTGATCGAGGAAGGCAGCCTGACCGGCATCGTGACCGACCTTGATCTTTCGCAGGCCAGGCAGGGTGCCGTGGTCAGCGCGTGCATGAGAACGCCGGTGTTGTGCATCGGACCGGAGACCACGGTGGAAGATGCCGCCTCCATCATGGAAGAGAACGCCGTCGGCTGTCTGCCCGTGATCACCGGGTCGTTTTTGGTGGGCCTGGTCACCAAGGCCAAGCTGGCGGGCCTCACGCCGCCGCTCGCGGACCTCACGGCGGTGCTCGAACCCGAGCCGACGGCCGCAGCGGAGGTATGCGCCGCCTGCGGCAAGCGACGCCGTGCCATACCGGAACTGCGCGCCGGGTTTCTCGCGCTGTGCTCGGAATGCTCGGGCGTGATTCCGCGCGGCGCACCCAGGCTCGGCAACTGAACTACTCGTCGAAGATCACGTCTTCGGGGCTGAGCTCGGGCGCGACGGCATCGGTTTCCTGGCGCGCGCCCGACAGGTCGGCCGTGGTCTTGCGCAGCCGATCGGCCAGCACCTGCACGAAGCTCCACAGCAGCTTGACCGACAGCGGCGGATCCTTGCGGATGATCTCGTAAAAATCATTGCGTCGCAGGATGAGCACGCGCGTGTCTTCCTCGGCCGTCGCAGTGACCGAGCGGGGCGTGCGGTCGATGAGCGCCATCTCGCCGAGGTGCGAACCCGCCAGCAGTTCGGTGATGAACGTGCCCTCCTTGTGCAGGCGGACCTTGCCCCGCAGGATGATGTAGAACTCGTCGCCCGGCTCGTTCTCGCGCAGCAGCGTGTCGCCCACGGCGAAGTCCGACACCTCGGTGAGGTTGAGGACGCGGATGATTTCCTTGTAGGTGAGATGCCGGAACAGCGGCATCTGCTTCAAGACCTCGATCTTCCGCGTCAGCTCCTCGGTGCGGACGTCGAGGGCCTGGCTGACCGGCTTGAGGATGCGCAGGACCAGCGCCGTGATGTTGTCCTGCCCGCCCGCCTGGTTGGCGAAATCGACGAGCGCCTGCGGCAGCTTGGTCAGTTCGTGCTGACCAAGCATCTTGGCGAGGATGGGTTCGTCCAGGTAGCCGTGCAAGCCGTCCGAGCACAGCAAGAACTGGTCGCCCGGCAGCACGTCGAGGTCCATCGTGTCCACCTGGACGGTTTCGTAGACGCCGACGGCGCGTGTGACCGCGTTCTTGTAGGCGCTGTAAGGGGAACCCGCGAGGCCCTCCTTCGTCACTTTGCCGCGGCGGATGAGCTCGTTGATGAGCGAGTGGTCCTCGGTGAGTTGCACGACGTTGGTGCCGCGCAGCATGTAGATGCGGCTGTCGCCCACGTGCGCGATGAAGCCGCGCTCGCCCACCACCAGCAGCGCCGACACGGTGGTGCCCATGCCACGCTTGTCGGGTTCCACCTTGCCCTTCTCAAACACGGCGGCACCGGCGGCCTGGATGGCCTGTTCAAGCACAGCGAGCACGTCCTGTGGCCGGGCGCTGCCGTCATTGCGCGCGAATCCCTCGATGACTTCCCTGCGCGCATCGACGTTGCTGCGCACTTCGTTGATGGCGATTTGCGAGGCGACCTCGCCGGAGGCATGGCCACCCATGCCGTCCGCGACCACGAACAGCGACAACTGCGTGTCGGCGAGGAAGTTATCCTCGTTGTGGTCGCGCTTGCGGCCCACATCAGTGGCGGCCCAAAAGGAAAGCTCCATGTCCCTCACCGGCTCGAAAGCCAAGTGACTGCCTAGCATCATTCGCCAACCGCGAGCAAGGAAAGCTCCGAGCGAAACCGGTGCGGGTCTTCCTTGACAGCGGGAGGGCGATTGCTACAAATGTCCGCGCGATCTCGCCCGCACGCGCGTTGATCGGGGATCGTCTAACGGCAGGACGCCAGATTCTGGATCTGGCTATCAAGGTTCGAATCCTTGTCCCCGAACCAGAGCGAATAAAATAGACAGACTGGCCCCATGGTCTAGCGGTTAGGACGGCGCCCTCTCACGGCGCAAACTCGGGTCCGATTCCCGATGGGGTCACAAAGTTTCGGCGCGGGCGAGGGCCTTGTTTTTGCTGCGGTTTTGCCACGGCGGGCGCAAAGAGGGCACCTCCGCAGGACCCAGGGTCATTCGCCGTGCGTGAGACTTCCGGCTCGTCAGGTGCCCGTGTAGTGTGTCCAAGGTTATGCTCAGACATCCGAAGGCCAAGGCCGAAGCGAACACCGCCACGAAAACCACGCCTCCGGCCACGCGCGACAACGACCGCGCCCCCCTTGGTTTCGAGGCGAAGCTCTGGCAGGCAGCCGACGCTCTCCGGAACAACATGGACGCGGCCGAGTACAAGCACGTGGTCCTGGGCCTGATCTTCCTCAAGTACGTTTCCGACGCATTTGAAGAAAAACACGCCGAGCTGGCCGCGCAGCATAAACAGGGTGCCAACCCCGAGGATCCCGACGAGTACCGAGCTTTGAACATTTTCTGGGTGCCGCCCGAGGCTCGATGGGCGTACCTGAAATCCAAGGTGCCGCAGCCGACGATTGGGCAATTGATCGACGATGCGATGGCCGCGATCGAGCGCGACAACCCCTCGCTCAAGGGCGTTCTGCCGAAGGACTTCGGCCGCGTCGGCCTCGACAAGCAGCGCCTCGGTCAAATCATCAATCTGGTGAGCGACCTCGCCCTCGGCAGCGCGGCTCTTCGCGCCAAGGACACCTTGGGCCGCGTCTACGAGTATTTCCTCGCTCGTTTCGCCGGCGCCGAGGGCAAAAGCGGCGGTCAATTCTACACGCCATCACACGTGGTGCGCGTGCTGGTTGCGATGCTGGCGCCCTACAAAGGCCGCGTCTACGATCCCTGCTGCGGCTCGGGTGGCATGTTCGTCAACAGCGAGAAATTCATCGAAGCTCACAGCGGCAAGGTCGGTGACATATCGATCTACGGCCAGGAATCCAACTACACCACCTGGCGCCTGGCCAAGATGAACCTCGCGATCCGCGGCATCGAAGCGCAGATCGCGCACGGCGACACCTTCCACAACGACAAGCACCCCGATCTCAAGGCCGACTACGTGCTCGCCAACCCGTTCTTCAACGACAGCGACTGGCGGGGCGAATTGCTGAAGGACGACAAGCGCTGGGTCTACGGCGTGCCGCCTGTCGGCAACGCAAACTTCGCCTGGGTGCAGCATTTCATTCACCACCTCGCGCCCACCGGACTGGCGGGTTTCGTGCTGGCCAATGGCTCGATGTCGTCGAACCAGTCGGGCGAGGGGGAGATCCGCAAGGCGATCATCGAGGCTGACTTGGTGGACTGCATGGTCGCGCTGCCGGGCCAGCTCTTATACTCGTCGCAAATCCCGGTCTGCCACTGGTTCCTCGCCCGCAACAAACGGAACGGCCGCTTCCGCGACCGGCGCGGCGAGAGCCTCTTCATCGACGCGCGCAAGCTCGGCACGATGGCCGACCGCGTACACCGCGAGCTGGTCGACGCTGACATCGCGAAGATCGCCGACACCTACCACGCCTGGCGCGGCGACAAGGACGCGGGCACGTACGCCGACGTGCCCGGCTTCTGCAAGCGCGCCACGCTGGAAGACATCCGCAAGCACGGCCATGTGCTCACCCCCGGCCGCTACGTCGGCGCCGAGGTTGTGAAGGACGACGGCGAGCCGTTCGACGAGAAGATGAAGCGGCTCACCGCGACGTTGCGCGAGCAGCAGGCCGAGGCCACGAAGCTTGACGCCGCGATTGCCGCCAACCTGAAGGAGCTGGGGTATGGGGGGTAGGAAGCCGCAGGAAGCCGCGGTCGTCCGTTCTGACTTCGCGGCGTTGCTCGCCAGCGTGAAGGGCCGCATCCAGTCGGCTCAGACGCGGGCGGTGCTGGCGGTCAACTCCGAGCTGGTCCGCCTGTATTGGGACATCGGGC
>CAYSKR010000273.1:0-4585 GCA_964431675.1 uncultured Myxococcales bacterium | reverse complement strand
TCGCGCTTGACCAGCAGGGCGTACGCGGCCAAACCGATGAGGAGGAACACGAAGATCGCCACCATGGGTGCCTCATAGCTGCCGGTGGCTTGTTTCAGCCAGCCGGTGAGCAGAGGCGCGACGATGCCCGGGATGTTCGCGGCGAGGTTCTGCAGGCCGACGATGCGGCCCACCGCGCCGCCCGGAATGAGTGTCTGGGTCAAGGCCCAGTAGTTTGCCGTCGTCAGCCCCAGTCCCGACAAGGATAGGATGGCGAAGAAGAGCGCCACGTTGTGCGAGTGGGAGAAGGCACCGATGACCTCGGTGGACGCGACGATCAGGCCCGCCATGGCGAAGCGCTTGCGTATCTTCACCGGATCGCCGCCGCGGGCGATGAGACGGTCGGCCACAAAACCCGAGACGATGGCCACCACCGCCATGCCGCCGAAGCTGGCGGCGCTGTAAAGACTCATCGATTCAAGTGAGAGCCCGCGACGCTCGCGAAAGTAGGCCGGCATCCACGTCACACAGAAATAGTTGAAGTACATGTACGCGAACGTCGCAATCAGCGTGCCCCAGATCGCCGGGCTCTTGAGCACGGCGGCGAAAGACACCGGCGGAGTCTGCGTGGCGCGGGCCTGCGCGGCCTCGATCGCTCGGTCATCGTTCTTGACCAGGGTCATCCACGGCACGATCCAGACGAGGCACCCGAGCCCGAACACAACGAACATCATTTGCCAACCCATCCGTGCCATCAGCGTCCCGGCGAGTAACATGCCCACGGCGGGTCCCACTTTGGTCGCTGCCATGTAGAGCCCGACTGCGAGGCCGCGCCGCTCTTCGGGTACGTGGTAGCGAATCCAGCGCATGCCCGCCGGCGTGACGACCGACTCGCCGACGCCCAGCAGGAGCCGCATCGCGACCAGCATGCCAAACGAGCTGGAAAGACCGGTGCCTGCGGTCGTGAGACTCCACAAGACAAACCCGATCGCCATAGCGTACTTGGCACCGATCCGATCGACCAGCGCGCCGGCGGGAAGTTGCAACAACGCGTACGACCAGAAGAACGCCGAATTGAGGACACCCCGATCCTGATCAGATAGGGCAAAGAACTGCTTGAAGCCCGGATCGGTGATCGCGATCGACAGGTTGACCCGATCGAACAGCGCCACCATGAATCCGACAGACAGGAGGCCAAGGACGATCCAGCGGCGCGCAGGAGTGATAGTGCCGGGTGCTGTTTCCATGGCCGTGTCAGCGCGCCGGGGCCGCTGCTTCTTTGCCCGACAGAACGGCGACGAGGCGGCGCGCGACGATCTCGGCTTCGCCATCTTCCAGCAGCCACGAGCATAGCTCGAAAGCGCCGGGAACTTCGGTCTTGCCCGCGACCGCGATGGCGGGATCGCCAGCCTTCAATCTCGCGATCACCGTAGAGACGTCCAGCGGGATCTTTGTCTTGTCCCAGGTCACGCGCAGGTGCGGTACGTGACTCAGCGTCTTGGGCACGAACGTTTCGCACGTCACTCCCGGGAGCCGGATGATGGCGCGCCGGATGACATCGAGACGTCGCTCCCACTCGCGCCAGTCCGCGGCGTGGTCGCGCGCGAGGTACACCTCGACGGCGGCCAGCATGGCGACCATCTCCTCCTTGCTGACTTTCATGCCGCGACCGAAAGCGTCGCCGGCGGGTGGGCCGTTGAGCCGCGCTGCCGAAACAAGGTCCGCCCGCCCGAGCAACATGCCGGTGCTCTGCGGCCCACGCAGGCCTTTGCCTCCCGAGAACGCAACCAGGTCAAAGCCCATCCCGACCAGCCCGCGCAGATTCTCCGGTGGCGGCACCTCGGACGCCGCGTCGTTGAGCGTGGGCACCCCGTGGCGCTTGCCGATGGCCACGAACGACTCCCGGCCCACCTGCCCGCGCGCCTCGAACCGTTCCACGAAGAAAAGCATGGCAGTCCGCGGGCCGATCGCTTGCTCGATCTCGGCCGCGGTTTCCGCCTGCACGAAGCGCACCCCGCACATGCGCAACGAGTGCTCAAAGTCGAAGTGCTCAAGGTGCGCCTTCTGCACGATCACTTCGTTCTTCATGCCGGCGGTATCCGGCAGCCGGAGCATCTTGTCGCGGTCATTTCCGGTAACGCACGCGGCGGTGGCCAGCGTGAGCGCCCCTGCCGCCCCCGAGGTCACCATAGCCGCCTCGCTGCCGAGTAGCACTGCGATGCGACGGCCGACGGCATCCTGGACCTCGGAGATATCGACCAGCTTGCCTGCGCTGGCCGCGATCGCGGCAACCACCTCAGGAGCCATGACCACGGACGACAGCCGGGTGTAGGGCCCGGCGGCGTTGAGCACCGGCCGCACCCCGAGTTCCCCGAGGTAGTCGCGTGGGCGCGCGGAAATGCGTCGCTTGCCTGTGGGCGCAGCGGGTGGCCAGGCGGTCGCCGGCAGCGCTATGGACAACTCGAGAAACGTGCGGCGTGTGGGCATGCGTCCCGTTACTTGACCGCGATTGCCTGGACTTCGAAACGGGCGCCGTGCAGCAACGGCCCCGCGCCCAAAAACGCGCGTGCGGGCAGATCCTTCGTGAAGTACCCGTGCCAGATCGCGTTGAACTTGTCGTACAGCGTGATGTCCGTACAGAAAACTTGCACCGACACCAGCGCGTCCATGGTCAGGCCCGCCGCGGCGAGAGTCGCCTTCATCCAGTCCAGGATGTTGCGGATCTCCTGTTCAACGTCGTCGGGAATCTTGCCGGTTTTGGCGTCCGCGCCGGTCTTGCCCGACAGGTACAGGGTGTTGCCCACGAGGACCGCATCGCTGTAGGCGGCCGTGCCGGTGTGGCCAGGAAGATTAATGGTTCGGCGCACAGGCTCGACCGCGGTCGTTCGCTTGGTCTGCGCCGCGACCATGGCGCCGATCGCGACCGACGCAAACAACACCATGGCCAGGAGCGGTCGATGAGTTTTCATGCTCTTGCTCCGAGCTAATGAGTATTGAGTCAGCGGGGCGCCGTCTCGAGCTTGACTTGTCGCCATGGCAGGGCGCCGCGTACGTTGCGATCATAGACGACCTTGCCTGCACGCACGGTAAGCTCGCACGTCAGGCGCTCCCTGGCGTCGATGCGACCGCCCCGCGCGTCGCCGTAGCCAAAGCGCCCCTTTTCGAGTTGGAAGACCGCGATGTCGGCGTCGGCACCGATTCCGATCTGTCCGAGTTGCGGACGCTTGATCTGACTTGCAGGGTTCGACGTCGACTCGCGAATCACCTCGCGCAGGGGCACCCCGAGGGCGACGAATTTCGACATCACCGTAGGCATGTCCATCATGGTCCCGTTGATCGACTCTCGGTGTAGGTCGGTCGAGATCGAATCGGGCCAAAAACCCTGTTTGATCAGCGGCTCGGCCACGCTGAAGTAGAAGCTCGCGCTGCCGTGACCGACGTCGAACTTCACGCCACGCGCGCGCGCCAACGCGAGGAACGCCGCAGGCTTGCCCTGGGCGTCGAGCAGGGGCGCCGGCACGCGGAAAAAATGGGTGCTCATGTCTCCCGGACGCAGCTTCTCCGTCACCAGTGTCTGGTAGGACTTGTTGAACGTACCGAAGTCCACCATGACCGGGACATTGGCCAGCTTCCCCGCTTCGACGGCGCGATCGACCGCGGCAAAGCTCGGCTCGCGCCAGTGCGCCGTCTTGATGCCGACCACGACGTCCGCGTGCTTCTTGACTGCGTCGGCCGTCTTATTCTGATCCATGTCCTGCAGGTTCTGCTCGAGCCCCTCCCCCGCAATGCCGACGCCGCTGATATTCATTAGCGCCAGCACGCGCGTCGCGGCCTTGTCGATAACATCGCGGCGGAAGCGTTCGAAGTCACGCCACCCCGACGAACCCGCATCCACCAAGGTCGTGCTACATGATCGAAAGCTTACGTGATCGGGATAGACACCGCTACGTTCGGGGATGGCAAGGACGTGGGTGTGCAGATCGACGAGTCCCGGCGTCACGATGAGCCCGCCGACATCGATCACACGCTTGGCTGACGTCCTGGCGATGCCCGGCGCGACCGCGGCAATGCGGCCCTCGCGGATGGCCACGTCGCGCACGCCATCCACCGCGTTCTTGGGGTCGATGACATGACCGCCCGCCAGCAAAAGGTCGTACGCCGGTGGCTGCTCGGCGGCGAGCAGGCCCATGTGGACGAGGAAGACGAGCGAAACGCCGTGGGTCATGATCTTTAATCCGACTGTACTGTAAGCGTTCACGGAATTTATTTCAAGGACGGGGCCGGCCTGCTCGATCGCCTCTCAAAGACCGACACGACAGCACCGCTGACCGCCCCTGGCGACGCCTGCCTGGCGTCGTTCGTTTCCGGCCTCCCCAGCGCCAACGGTCAGACCTGGGACGACTTCAAGGTCGAGGCGAACTGAACGAACCATCTTCTCCCAAGATTTCAACTATTTGCGGCCCCGGACCCCAACCTCTTCCCCATGGCAACTCGAGGCAGGAGTGACGAAGAAACTCCATATGGTACTAAGCTGAAGTTACCGCCGAAAATTTCCTAAAAGGCGAATGATGTCCCGACGATAGCATGCAATTGCCGTGCTAGATGT
>CAYSKR010000272.1:0-19515 GCA_964431675.1 uncultured Myxococcales bacterium | reverse complement strand
AGCTCGTCCCATCCGATGCGCGCGTGGAGATCCTCCGCCAGCTCAACGAGCGGCTCGACCGCACCTACCGGATCTCGGCGCCCGGCGACCTCGACCCGATGTCGCGCTGGTACTTCAATCACTTCCTGAAGAAGTACGAGGGCGACTGGACGCGGGTGCTCGACCACGTCAAGGTGCGGCGCCTCCTCCTCTCCGAGAAGGACCGCGTCGGCATCGGCACGTTCCAGCCGAAGGACGAGAAGAACCAGGACTCCACGGAGCTCACGGGCGACATCAACTACCGCAAGATCGCCGAATTCGGCTCGGACAGCGATCCGCGCGCGTTCAACTTCGACGGCGAATTCAACATCGCCAACCGCGGCATCATCGAATTCATCGAGGTGCTCAAGCTCGACGTGGCGTTCCTGTACGATCTGCTCGGTGCCTCGCAAGAGCACAAGATCAAGCCGAAGAAGTTCGCGCAGACCGACATCGACGAGGTCATTCTCGGCCACACCAACGAGGCCGAGTACAAGAAGCTGCTGTCGAACGAGTTCATGGAGGCGTTGCGCGACCGGACGGTGAAGATCGACATCCCGTACATCAGCCGCGTCTCGGAAGAGCGCAAGATTTACGAGAAGGACTACAACCCGGCCAAGGTGCGCGGCAAGCACATCGCGCCGCACACGCTGGAGATCGCGTCGATGTGGGCGGTGCTGACGCGCCTTGAGGATCCGAAAAAACACCAGCTGACGTTGGTGCAGAAGATGAAGCTGTACGACGGCAAGACGCTGCCGGGCTTCACCCAGGACAATATCAAGGAGCTGCGCAAGGAGTCGGTGCGCGAGGGCATGGACGGCATCTCGCCGCGCTACGTGCAGGACAAGATCAGCAACGCGCTGGTCAGCGACCGCGGCGAGGGCTGCGTCAACCCGTTCATGGTGATGAACGAGCTTGAATCGGGCCTGCGCCACCATTCGCTCATCACCAACGAGGAGCAACGCAAGCACTACGGGATGTTGCTGGGCCTGGTGAAGCAGGAGTACGAGGATCTGGTGAAGAACGAGGTTCAGCGCGCCATCAGCGCCGACGAGGAAGCCATCGCCAAGCTGTGCGCCAACTACATCGACAACATCAAGGCGTACACGCAAAAAGAGAAGGTCAAGAACAAGTACACCGGTCAGGACGAAGAGCCGGACGAGCGGCTGATGCGCTCGGTCGAGGAGAAGATCGACATCCCCGAGTCGCGCAAGGACGAGTTTCGGCGCGAGATCATGAACTACATCGGTGCGCTGGCGGTCGAGGGACGCCACTTCGACTTCCGCACCAACGAGCGGCTGCAAAAGGCGCTGGAGTTGAAGTTGTTCGAAGATCAGAAGGACTCGATCAAGCTGACCAGCCTGGTGTCGGCGGTCATCGATCGAGACACACAAGAAAAGATCGACGTGGTCAAGAACCGCATGATGCGCAACTACAGTTACTGCGAGATCTGTGCGACCGACGTGCTGAACTTCGTCGCTTCGATATTTGCCCGCGGGGACACCAAGGACTGAGTCGGCCCGGCAAATCCGTCACGTCCAGGAAGGAGGCTCCAGGTTGGAACCGACATCGACATTGCCCTCGGTCACGATCGCTCTTCACGGCACCGCGGCTGCGTTGCTGGTGAAGTTGATGACTGATCGCGGGATCAGTGATCCGTTGCCGGTGTTGTCTGCCGCGCTTGGCATGATGGAGCAGGCGGTCGTCGCGCAGCGGCAGGGCCACCGGTTGGGAGTCTATGATCCGGCGACCGGTCGCTTCATCGACTTGGTGCTGTGAATGGCCCTGCGCATCGATCCCGATCACAGCCGCTTCCGCGACATCGTGCGCGGCAAGATCAAGCAGAACCTGAAGAAGTACATCTCCAGCGGCGAGCTGATCGGCCGCAAGGGCAAGGATCTCGTCTCGATTCCGTTGCCGCAGATCAACGTGCCGCGCTTCCGCTTCGGCGGGCCGAACCAGGGCGGCGTCGGGCAAGGTCAGGGACAGCCGGGTGACGCGGTCAAACCGGGCGATCCGGGCGACGATCCGGGCAAGGCGGGCGACAATCCAGGCGAGCACGCCATCGAGGTCGAGCTGTCACTCGATGAACTGGCGCAGCTTCTGGGCGAAGAGCTGCACCTGCCGCGCATCGAGCCCAAGGGAAAAGAAAGCCTGGTCACCGAGAAAGATCGCTACGTTGGCATCCGCCGCACTGGACCCGAATCGCTGCGCCACTTCAAGCGCACGTTTCGCCAGGCGCTGCGGCGACAGATCTCGGCCGGGCAATACGATCCCAAGCGCCCACTGATCGTTCCGGTGCGCGAGGACAAGCGCTACCGGTCGTGGCGGACCAAGGCGGTGCCGCAATCGAACGCCGTGATGATCTTCATCATGGACGTGTCGGGATCGATGGGCGACGAGCAAAAGGAGATCGTGCGCATCGAGTCCTTCTGGATCGACACCTGGCTGCGCAGCCAGTACAAGGGCCTGCAGTCGCGCTACATCATCCATGACGCGGTCGCCAAGGAAGTTGATCGCGACACGTTCTTCCGCACGCGCGAGTCGGGCGGCACGATGATCTCGAGCGCCTACAAGCTCGCGGCCAAGATGATCGAGACGCATTTTCCACCCTCCGAGTGGAACATCTATCCGTTTCATTTCTCGGACGGCGACAACTGGTCGGTCGACGACACCATGTTGTGCGTGGACATCCTGAAGAAGGAGATCCTGCCGCGGGTTAACCTCTTCTGCTATGGGCAGGTGGAAAGCCCGTATGGTTCGGGGCAGTTCCTCAAAGATCTCAGCGACCAGTTCGACGAGGCCGACAGCGTCGTGGTGTCGGAGATCAAGAACAAGGACGCGATCATGGAATCGATTCGGACTTTCCTGGGGAAGGGCAAATGAGGGAGTTGCGACGGCGATGGGCATGAAGTCGGCCACCGCGCTGCCGGCGTACCTGCTCGACATCCAGCGTGAGATCGAGGGTTACGGCCGCAGTTACGGCCTCGACTTCTGGGAGACGTCGTTCGAGATCCTCGACTACCAGCGCATGCAGGAGGTGGCGGCGTTCGGGGGATTTCCGGTGCGTTATCCGCACTGGCGCTTCGGCATGGAGTTCGAGCACCTGCAGAAGAGCCACGTCTACGGGCTGTCGAAGATCTACGAGATGGTCATCAACAACAACCCGGCCTACGCCTACTTGCTCGAAGGCAACTCGCTGGTCGATCAGAAGATGGTGATCGCGCACGTGCTTGGGCACGTCGACTTCTTCAAGAACAACTTCTACTTCTCGCAGACCAACCGGAAAATGATCGACGGCATGGCGAACCACGCCACCCGCATCCGCCGCCACATGGAGCGGCATGGCCTGGAAAAGGTCGAGAGCTTCATCGACTCGTGCCTGTGCCTGGAAAACCTCATCGATCCGATGTCGCCGTTCATCGTGCGCCGGGGCGTCGCGGTGGCACCGGAGGGAACCCCGGGCGCGCCGCCCCCGCCCGAGGTGCCACGCCTGCGCGCCAAGGACTACATGGAAAGCTTCATCAACCCGCCCGGCTACGTCGAGGAGCAGCGGAAGAAAATGGAACGCGACAAGGTCAAGCCGCGCAAGCATCCGGCCGAGCCCGAGCGCGACGTGCTGCTGTTCCTGCTGAGCAACGCGCCGCTGCAGCCGTGGGAGCGCGACGTGCTCGAAATCGTGCGTGACGAGGCCTACTACTTCGCGCCGCAACGCCACACCAAGATCCTCAACGAAGGCTGGGCCGCCTACTGGCACAGCAAGATCATGACGGAGAAGGCGCTCAAGGATTCGGAGATCATCGACTACGCCGACCACAACGCGGGGGTGCTGGCGGCGGCACCTGGACAGTTCAACCCGTACAAGGTCGGCCTGGCCCTTCTGCGCCACATCGAAGAGCGCTGGGACAAGGGCCGCTTCGGCAAGGAATGGAGCGAGTGCGAAGATCTCGAAGCCAAGCGGAGCTGGGACAAACGGCTTGGCCTTGGACGCAAGAAGATCTTCGAGGTGCGCAAGCTGTACAACGACGTGACGTTCCTCGACGAGTTTTTCACCGAGGAGTTCTGCGCCGAGAACCAGTTCTTTTCGTTTTCGCTCAACGAACGCAGCGGCAACTATGAGATCGATTCGCGGGAGTTTCGCAAAATCAAGCAGAAGATTCTGTTCTCGCTCACCAACTTCGGCGAGCCCTTCATCGTGGTCGAGGACGCCAACCACGACAACCGCGGCGAGTTGCTGTTGCGGCACCGCCACGAAGGCGTCGATCTGCACGAGGACAACGCGCGCGAGACGCTGGCCGCGCTTGAACGCGCGTGGCACCGACCGGTGAACCTGCGCACCGTGATCGAGGGGAAACCCAAGTCCCTGCGCTACGACGGCACCGAGCACACCGAGCGCGTGGGGTAGCGTATCGCGGCACCGCTCGCCGCGATCAACGCAGAAGCGCCGCGCAACGATCGGGTAGCACAGGCGCAACGGAGGCGGCCGTGCGCTGGGCCTTGGCGGCCCTTGCTTCGTCGCGCAACCACCAGTCGAGCGTTTTGTCGCAGGCGTTGCCGGGCGGCAGTGGATCTTGGGCCTGACAGTCGGAACTGGCCGCGGGACAGGCGAGGCGAACGTGAAAATGATCATGATGCGCCCACCACGGACGCAGGCGGGCGAGCCACGCGGCGTCGTGTTCTGTCGCGCAGAGCTCGCGTTTGATCGCCGGATGGACGAACACGCGATCGACGGCGGGGTCCATCGCGGTCAGTTGCAACAGCTTGCCCAGCCGCGCGTTCCAGGCGGGCGTCAATCTGGCGGTGCGCAGATCGACCACGGCCGGTGCAGATAACCCTTCGCGAAAAGCCGGGCCCCGTCGCCCAGTTTTTTTGGCGGCCAGATGCACGTACGCGATGTCCACGTCGAGCCCGGTCTGATGGCTCTTGTGGCCGCTGGGTGAGGGGCCGCCTCTCGGTTGCGACAGATCACCCACCGCCAGCGGGCCGAGGTGTTCTTTCTGCGCGCGCTTGGCCAGGCGCTTGATGAACGACACCAGATCCGGATGTCCGAAAAATCGGCGGCGCGAGGTGCGGAAGACGTCATAGCCTGGGCCCGACGCTGGCAACGCCTGCGCGCCCTGCAAGCAGCCAGCGCTGGTCGTGCCGATCGATTCGGCGGGTCCCCGCGTGGGAGATTTCTGCTGGCTCCAGCGTTGCGTTGCGGTCTCGGCATCGGTGCCGATTTTTGCGCCTGCCGCCCTGGCGTCCGGTGCCTGGACCACCAGCCACAATAAGAGGAGGCGCGACAGGCGCATGCGCGAACGAGTGTAACTCGAAGCGGCTCAGCGAAGGGCCGCCCACCATGCCCCGGCGAGTGTGCTCACGGTGGCCAGCAGGGACAGGGACTGGCCGATCCAGCCGACCGGTCGGCGCAGCAAGCTGCCGACGGCCAATCCAAGGGCCAGCCCGAACACAAGGCCAAGTCCAAGTCCGGCGGCGTGCGCCACCACGTCCGCGCGTTCGCCCACGCCCAGCATGGCGAACAGACCCAGGCACGCGGCCAGCACCGTGTAGGCCCGGCGCAGGCCGAAATGATCGCGTGGACTTGGTCGCAGCCAGCGCAGGATCTGCAGCCCGCCAAGAATCCCGAGCGCGCCGAAGGTGGCGGTGGACGCGCCGACCGAGTTGTGACCACCGCCGTACAAGTACGCCGTCACCAGGTTGCCGCCTGCTCCCGCAAGCAGGGTCAGCAGCAGTGCCAGCCCATCGCCCAGCCAGCGCCCGAGCGCGGCGACGAAGATCAGACTGGCCACGGCGTTGCCCAGCACGTGCATGGCGTCGGCATGCAGCGTCAGCGCGGTGATCGTGCGCCACCACTGGCCAGCCAGGATGCGATCTGCGGTGGCAGCGCCCGCCGCGAACCAGCCGTGCGCGTCGTCGCCCGCGTCGCGCCCGCCGGTCACCAGGAAAAAAGCAGGTAGCGCGACCGCAACCGCAAGGCCCGCCACCGACGTTCCGCGATCCGGCACCGGCGGTGGTGCCAGCGCCGCCGATTCGGCGGCCTCGCCATCGGTGGCCTCCAGCGCGGCGGCGGCTTGCGCGGCCTTGGCTGCGGACACCCACAGCCGATACCCCGCGTCGGACGACTCGACCTGATGCTCGATGTCGAGCGCGTGCAGGACCAGGGCCCACCCGTCAACCTGCGGCTCGTCCGGCGACGTGCGCAACAGAGCCCAGCGGGGGCTTTCCACCGGGGTGTCGTTGGCCATGGTCAGATCTGCCCGGACTTGGTGCGGGTCTAGCCGGTCCCGGTGGGGCGCAGCGGCACCTCGGCGGCGGCCAGTGCTTCGCCGACGGGCTTGCCTGCCTTGCGTGCAGCGAGCATCGCATCGAGTCGCCGATCTTGTGCGAGACGACAGAGGAGCGCGGCCTGCTCGTCGAGATAGGCCCTTGTGCGCTTCCACTCCTGCTGCAGCTCGAGTTCCAGACGCAGGGCCTTGACCCGCTTGCGTTCGTGCTTGGCCAGCAGCGCGGCCTGGGCTTTTTCGCGTGCCCGCAACTCGGACCATTGCGCCGCCGCATGCTGCCGCTGCGATTCGCTCGGACGGAATCCCTCCTCGCAGCGCGCGCACTCGCAGTCACGCACGTGCGTGATCCCATCCGCTTCGTGGCGCGGAAATTGAGTCTGTGCGGGAAGGGCCCGATGCCTCATAGCTGAACCTGCGTTCAGTCTAAAGGACGTCAGTGATCCGGGCAAGTCCCAGTGCGTCAACGCAGGCACCCGCATGAGCCTTATTGCTCTGGCTTGGGAGCCATGAACACCAGCAGCGCCGCCGGGCCCGAGGATCTGTTTTCAACGCCGTGTTCCTGTCCGCCCGGTGCCATGACGGCGTCCCCGATGCTCAGGTCGGCAGATTCGCCGCCGATGTGAACGCGCACCGAGCCTTGCAGCACGGCATAGATCTTGTCAGCAGCGGCGTGCTGATGTGGCTTCTGCGCCTGCCCCGGCAGCAGGCAATACACGTCGCAGAAAAAGCGCGGCGTTTCGAACAGGTTGTGCTTTTGCATCTTCGCCGGGTCGAACCCGCGCACGTCGAGGCGTTTGATGTCCATGCTGATCACTCCTGGTAGACGGCCGACTTCGATCCACAGTACCCGCAAGCAAGCATGTGAGGTAGTGCTCACCCTCGGATCTTGGTCGAGGCGCATCATTGGTGGCATTCGTGTTATACGTTACGAGGTTGGCTGATGGCCCTTGGGTCTCGGGTGGTCGAGGAAGAAGGGAGTCGTTATGGCCAGGATCGGGACGTGTGTTTTTCTCGTCGCGGTGCTCATGTGGGCTTTCTTCTGCCTGCCCTGCGAGGCGCAGGATGGCGGGGGAGCGGAGGGAGAGGTCGTCTCGTCCTCCGTGATGCTGGTGGAAGGGTTTGAAGCGGCGAATTGGCGGAGCTTGTGGCCTAGACGCACGTGGAGAGCTCCTGGGCCCAACACCGCTACCGCACCCGTAAGATCTGGCTCACGATCGCTCAACTTTCCGGGCCGCATGGGTCGGAATTTCCCCGACAACGGGTGGGGTGAGTACTCGCCTTTGGCCTACGGCGCGCCGGGGTCGGGAGTCGACGAGACGTTTTTCCGTTTTTACATTTTCCTGCAGAAACCGTTCGAGATCTCGGACCAGCTCAAGCTAGTTGGCGTCTACGCCGACACCAACAGGAACGTACCAACCGGCCGCGCGGGTATCCAACCGGACGGCACGAACTATTCCCGGGTGATGCTGGCCCTATCGCCCAATCTGATGCTCCACTTTTACGTCTATCATATGGATCAGGGTGGTACTTTCGGGAGCATATGGAATAGCCGCTTCATTTTGGTTCCCGGGACTTGGTACTGCCTCGAGCTCCAGGCTTCGCTGAACACTCCGGGCATGTCGAACGGCCGGGTCAGGGCTTGGGTGAATGGAGCGTTGGTGGGAGAGAGGGACAAAGTACAGTTTCGGACCGCCGCGTCCCTAAAGTTCCATACATGGACGCTGGAGGCCTACCACGGCGGAAGCCAAAGCTATCCGCAGGACGTAACTACCTATATGGACAATGTCGTGATTTCCAGGGCTTACATCGGTCCGATTGGGACGCCGTCCAGCCCCAACCCCGACGCCAGCCCCAACCCCGACCCCAATCCTAACCCCAATCCCGACCGCGATCCCGACGCCGACCCCGACCCGGTTCCCCCCGACGGTCGTAACGGCGGTGATGGTGCCAATGGTGCCATCGGTCTCAAGGATGGCTCGTGCGGGGAGACGGGATTCGAATTGCTCTTCTCGCTTTTGGCTTTCCCCCTGGCGCGGCGGCAGCGGAAGGCCGGTTGAACTGAAGGTAACCGTTCACGCCGATGATGGGATCCCGTCAGGGGGCGTGAACGCTTACCATCGTTTCTTCTGCGCCGTAGGCTGTGCGATCATGGCGGCTTGGCCATGCCGCCGCCGACCACTTCGCCGACCGCCATCGCGCTGCGACGAGATCGGCTCGCGCGGGTTTTCGACGAGGAGGTGTACCCGCTCATCGAGGAGCGCGTGGCCCAGATGCTCCTCGCCGCCCTCAAGGTCGAGCCCAAGATGCAGGTGCTTGAGATCGGCTGTTCGTCGGGCAGTCTGACGGTTGAGCTGGCGCGCCGCCTGGATCCTGACAGCCGCCTCTGCGCGATGGACGCCTCGGCCCTGATGCTGGAGCTTGGGCGTGCGAAAATCATGCAGCAAGTGTCCGCCGCGCGCCGCGTTTTTTTCAAGCCGTTGCCGGTGGGCGCGAAACTGCCCTCGGGGGACGAGACCAGCGCCGCGACCTTGTCCCACGTCAGGCTCGGTGATGTGCCGGACCTCGCCGGATTTGTGGCCGAGCTTGTGCGCGTGACCAGGCCAGGTGGCCAGGTGGTGGTGGCGACAACTTTGCGCGGCACCTGGGGTGAATTCATCGACATCTTTCGCGAGGTGCTCAAAAAGGGCGATCGGGCGTCGACGCTTGCGGCGCTGCAGCGGCACGTCGACCTGACGCCGGACGTGCAGACCGTGAGCCGAGCGTTGCAGGCCGCGGGCCTTGAAGGGATCGAGCAGGAACTGGCGCGCTGGGAGCTGCTCTTTCGCAGCGCGCGCGAGTTTTTCTACGCGCCGGTGGTCGAGTTCGGGCCGTTGCCGCGATGGAAAGAGATCGCGGGCCGCGGCGAGGTGATGCAGCAGATCTTCGCGGACGCCAAGGCTGCCATGGACACGTACTTTTGCGATCGGGCGTTTTCCGTGACCGTGTTCGCGGGTTGCTTCTCGGCCCGCAAACCGATGCGGTAGGGTGTCGTACCTGCACGCATGAATTCACCTGCTGATTTGCTGGCGCACTACCGACGGCTCGTCGCCGACGTGGTGGAGCATGATCGCCGCTATCACGTCGAAAACCGTCCAGTGATCTCGGACGTTGAATATGATCGGCTTTACCGCCAGATCGTGGATTTCGAAACCGCGCACCCGGACGCGGTTGTCGCGGAATCGCCGACCCAGCGGGTGGCACCGACGCCGGCTGCCGGTTTTCCCAAGATCGTGCGCGAGACGCCGATGCTGTCGCTCGACAACACGTACAGCGAAGACGAGTTGCGTGCCTTCGCCGTGCGCGTCGACAAGGGGTTGCACGGCGAGCGGCCGACCTTCGTGGTCGAGCCGAAGGTCGATGGCATCGGCATCGAGCTTTCCTACCGCGACGGCCGCTTCGTGCTTGGCGCCACCCGCGGCGACGGCAAGATTGGCGAGGACATCACGCCGAACCTGCGCACCGTTCGATCCCTGCCACCGGCGCTGCGCGAATCAGTCACGCTGACGGTCCGGGGCGAGGTGTACATGGATCGGCGCGACTTCGCCGCCATCAACGCCGAGCGCGAGGAAGCAGGCGAGGAGGCGTGGAAGAATCCGCGCAACGCGACGGGCGGATCGCTCAAGCTGCTCGACGCTCGCGCGTGCGCTCGGCGGCCGCTCAAGGTGATGCTGTACGAAATCGTCGAAGGTGAGACGCACCGGCCCCTGCACTCGGAGGCGCTGGCGTGGCTGCGGGCGCTTGGACTGCCCACGTCGTCGGATACCGAGGTCGTGACGGACGTCGATGCGCTGGCACGATCGGTGACGGCGTGGCGCGATCGGCGGGCGAAGTTGCCCTACGACGCGGATGGCCTGGTGGTGAAGGTGGATGCCTTCGCGCAGCGGCGGCTGCTTGGCATGACGGCGAAGTTTCCGCGCTGGGCCATCGCGTACAAGTTCCCCGCCCTGCGGGCCACGACGGTGTTGCGCGAGGTCCAGGTCAATGTTGGGCGGACCGGGGCGGTGACACCGGTGGCCTTGCTTGAGCCCGTCGATCTGTCCGGCACCACGGTCAAGCGGGCGTCGCTGTTCAACTGGGACGAGGTGCAACGCCTGGACGTGCGCATCGGCGATACCGTGGTCGTCGAAAAGGCGGGCGAGATCATCCCGCAAGTGATCGAGGTCTTGCTCGATCGCAGGCCGCCCGACTCGTCGGCCATTGCCGCTCCGTCGGCCTGCCCAAGTTGCGAGTCGCCCCTGCAGCGGCGTTCCGGCGAGGTGGTGCTTCGGTGCGCGAACCGCGCCTGTCCCGAACAGCGCATCCGCGCAGTGCAGTTTTTCGCCCACCGGGCGGCCATGAACATCGAAGGCATCGGCGAAGTGATGGCGAAAGAATTGTTCGACAAGGGCCTCGTGCGAGATCCGGCCGACATCTTCGACCTGACGTTTGACCGCCTCATGCCCGACGAGCAATCAGCCGGGCCAAGACTCGAACGCATGGCGGTCAAGTCGGCGGAAAACCTGCTCGCCGCCATCGCGCGTGCCAAAGCAGGCGCGACGCTCTGCCGTCTGGTGATTGGCCTTGGCATTCCGCACGTGGGCAGCGTGGCGGCGCGGGCCATCGCGCGGCGGTTCGAGTCGCTGGACGCCTTGGCGGACGCAACGCCCGAGGCCCGACGGGAAGCGCTGGCCCAAATCGACGGCGTCGGACCCGTGATCGCCGACGCGGTCGAGGCGTGGTGGGCGGACGGCGATCACGCGCGCCTGATCAGTCGGTTGCGCGAGCGCGGCGTGTCGCCCCGCGAACCGGCACCTCGCCCGGCGGGGAGCGGTCCCCTGGCGGGACAGCAGGTCTGCGTGACAGGAACCCTGTCGCGGCCGCGCAGCGAGATGCAAAAGGCCATCGAGGACGCGGGCGGCACCTTCGTCAACTCGGTGGGAAAATCGACCGACATCCTGGTCGCGGGTGCCGACGTGGGGAAGAGCAAGCTCGACGCCGCGCGGAAGCATGGCACGCGGATCATCGACCAGGCCGCGCTCGCCGAGATCATTGCGGGCACCAGATCGCTCGAAATTCCGGGCGACAAGGATCACAGATAAGTCACATGCACGTTAGGACGACGGCAGATTTGGGCATGCTGTTGCAGACAGAACAGCACGTGTCGCAAGATTTGCTGTTGTCGATATCGGTACCCCAGTACCCGATGGACGAAACCTGACCACGCGCCCCGTAGCAAACCTTCGTTCCGGCAATGCAGGTGATATCCACGAATTTTGTGGTCCCGACGGGCAAGCGGTAGGCATCGGTCTGCACGGGCCAAGTACCACCATGCACTTCATCAAAAAGAGCGAACTTAATGTCACCAGATGCTGAACACGAGTGAGTGAATGTCACACGCATCGAAGTTTGGGCCACCAAACAAGTTTTTGTCATCTTGCTGCACCACGAGCCCGATGGGCACCCATCGGCGGATGCGGGAACGCACGCGGGTGCCAGGGCAGCATCTGGCGCTCTAGCCATGTCTGTGGGTAGAACAGCCAGAACATCCGCCGCCTTTGCATCCATCGGAGCCGGGAACCCTGCGTCGGCGACGCTCCCGGCTCTTCCACCGACGGCAGCCATGCCAGCCGAACCGGCAGCGCCACCGGTACCGAATTGGCCGCCCAACCCATTGTTTCCCCCCGAAGCGAAGCTGCCGCCGCTGCCGGGAACCGCACCACTGCACTCGGGTGCGCCGGGTTTGCAGCAGACCATTTTCAAGCATTCGAGACCCGGGGGGCAATCACTGCTGTCGTCGCAAGGGATCTTGCCGTTGGTGTAGTTGGGCTTGAAGGTGCATTGCAGACCGAGGAGCAGCAGGACTCCGATGGCCGCACTCCCGAGCATTCGCGTTGCCGGTCGCGAAAAATCCTCGCTGCGCATTTTAGTACCTCCCGCCGAACATGGCACCGGCACCGTCGGCGGTGACGATGGGCGCAAACGCCACCGACGAATTCGACGAGCCGCCCAGGAAGTACAAGATCAACCCACCGACGAACGCGGAGCCGCCGCCAATGAGGCACAGCTGGGCAATCTTGGCGGCCTGCACCCCACGGTCATACTCGCCCTTGTCCCAGCGCTCCCTGTTCGCGGACGACTGTTCCTGGCTGGACTTCATGTACAGCGCGACGGCCCCGGTCCCGGCACCCGCCACCAGCGTCAGGCCACCGACGAGCGCGAAGAAGGTACCTGTGCCGCGCAGAAACGACGATCCATTGTCTTGCACCGGCACTGGCCTGGGTGCGCCGACCACGGCGGTTGGCCCGGTGGCCGGATAGTATGACGGCGGTGGCGGTGGCGGTGGAAGTTGCGTCGGCGGCGGTGGTGGTGGTGGCGGAAGTTGCGGCGTTGGCGCGGCAACACGGGACACCGGCGTCGGCGCGGGCGCAGCGGGCGGTGCCACAGCGGGGGCCGGGACTGGCACCGGTGCGGGTGGCGCGGGGGTCGGCATGATGGGCGGAGTGGTCGCCGGAGGCGGTGTCGGCCGCGCGCCGAGCGCAGGCTCACTGGCCTTCCTGCGTTTGTCCATTTCGGCCTCGAGCGCGGCGATTCGTTTCTCGACGTCGATCATTTCGGTGCCAGAGATGTTCTTGCCGACCCGCAGGTATTCACGGAAGCGGGACACGGCCTTGTCGTATTGATCGTTCTGCTCGTAGCAACGACCCTGGTTGTAAACGTAGACGGCCTGTCCAGTTTCAACCAGCAACCCGGCGAGGATCTCCACGCCCTTGTCGGGCCGACCGGCGGCGCAATGCACGCGCGCTTCAGCTTCGCGCTTCTTGTGACCTTCGGTCGGGGCTGCGCCCGCCGACGGTGAGCGCAGCAGCACGCCAATCAAGACGGCCACCCAGGTTCCACGGGTTGAACAACGCACCATGGCGCGCATTGTATCCCATCGGCGGGCCCAATGACGGGGAGCGTGGAAGATGATGCGTGGATGATGCGTGGTAGAAGCGAGATCGTGGCGAAGCGAACCGTTCCATGGGTGCCGCTCGTGTTGCTGCTGAGCGGTTGTGCGGCGGGAAAACCCGCGCCGGCCTTGGGGAAGGCAGACCCGCGCGGAGCCGAGGCGAAAACAGATCTGTCGGACGGTGGCACGGTCCTGCTGATCGGAGACTCAATTTTGGATTCCGGAAAAGGCGACGCTCGAGTTGAGCGCGTTATTTCCGCAAAACTTCAGGTCATTCGTCCCGGTACGCGCTGGGATATCGTCAATTTGGCGCGGGGGGGCATGTGGATTGGCCCCGCGAACGCCGACGGAATCAAGGGCGTCGCCAGGCCCTTGTTCGACCCGCCGACGGTCGCGACGGTCGCCCCAACGACGGGCTGGTACTTTGAGGTGAGAAAACGCTGCCCCAAAGCTGCAGCGGTATTCGTGCTGTTTTCGGCCAACGACAGCAAGGTCTACCCACCGGCGGTGTTTCGCCGGAAGTTCGAGGCGCTGACGGACCGCCTGCGCGCGGACTATCCGGGTGCCAAAGTGTTTCTGATGACCAGCATGTACCTGGATCCGAAACATTCGTCCGGGCACTACCAGCAACCGTCCATGGTCGACGGGTTCGTGCAGGGAGACAGTCGCAACGTGTATCTGACACCCTATTTTGCGGAGGTTCGCGATCTGGCCAGGGTACGCGGGTTGACCCTGGTGGACCTTCGCGCGCGGCTGAAGGCCGAAACAGAGTCAGGGAACTGGGATCTGCGGGTCCGGGACGACGGGACACAGGATGACAGCAAGGATGCCGCGCATCCGGGCGACATGAAGTGGTTCAACAACATTCACCCCAATCGGCACGGGACCGAGGTGATCGCCGATCTAGTGGTTCACGCCTTGATCGGGCGGTGAGCGTGACCGTCTATAGATCTTCCAGGGGCGGGAACGACGCGACCGGTAGATCGACCTCGGCCGGGGGACGTGCGCCGCCAGCGTGCAGTGCCATGACGCCTGCGACCGCGGGACCGGCGGCTGACGCAATGGTGACCGTGGCGCGCAGCCGTTTCTCACGCACGAGGCGTTGACCGAACGTGGGCGAACCATCGCAGCCGGCGATCGGAATGTTCCCGATGGCCGCCTGTTCAAGGCGAACCGCTCCGTCCCGCAGCGCCTGCCTGACACCGAGGGCCATCTCGTCGTTTTGCGCCACCGCGACGGCAGGTGGTTCGATGCCCGCGGCCCGCTGGTCAAGCCAGCGTTCGACCACCAGGCGGGCGCCTTCGCTGGTCCAGTCGGCCTCCAGCGTCACGGCCGACAGCGCGTTCTTATCGATTGTGCTTTCGAATCCCTCGCGTCGCCGGTCGGCGGACGAAGTTCCGCGCGGACCGGTGATGTAAAGGATGCCCCCGCGGGCCTTGGCGATGCGCGCCGCCTGTCGCGCCTGAATGCGGCCGATCTCGGTTTGGTCGGCCAGCACGCTGAACACGGGCAATTTCGGGAATTCGTCCCGCAGCTTGGCGATGTAGTCCGCGTCTCGGTTGAGCAAGACCCAGCCCACGCCAGCGGCGGCCGCCGACCGTGCGAGATCCCCCAGGATGTCGTCGCGGACCGGACTGACGAGGATGGCAAGTAGGCCAGCAGCCTCGGCGTTGCCGGCGGCGCGCCGCCGAAGGTCGAGGCGGGTCAGTGCTTCGGAGATCTGGGTGGCTTGCTTGCTGGCGACGTTGCCGGCGGCGCGCACGTCGATCTGGACGTCAAGGCGCTCGCCCGCCGCCAGCGCGTCCGAGTGCAAGCGCTGCTGGTAGTCGTTTTCGAGCGCGCGCAAGAAGAGGTTGATGCTGGAAGCACTCATGAGGGTCTATTGTGTCACGGTTCGCAAAAAAGTTTTCGACCACGAGGATGTGCCGGGTCGCAGCCGCGAGCACCTGCGTCAGAGACGAAATTGCGTTGGCCGATCCAAGGCCGCCGCAAGTGCCCGCAAGTAGTCGGTCCTCGGCATGAGTGTCGCACCCATCCGCATCAGGTGTGGGTTGGGCACTTGGGCGTCGAGGAGGGTGAAGCCGCCGACGCGCAGGCGTTCGACCAGGTAGGCAAGGGCCGCCTTCGACGCGTCGGTCTGGGTGTGGAACATCGACTCGCCGCCGAAAAAACCACCGATGGAAACGCCGTACAACCCGCCAACCATGTCGTTGCCGTCGAAGACGGCGACGCTATGGGCCAGGCCGCGGCGGAACAGCTCGCAATACGAAGCCAAGAAGTCTTCGGTGATCCACGTGGTGGGGCGCCCCTTGGTCGGCGCGGCGCATCGCCGCATGACGCCTTCGAAGTCCTCGTCGAGCGCCAGGCGCCAGCCCGAGTGACGCATGGTCTTGCGCAGGCTCCGCGGCGCTTGCCAAGTTTTCAGATCGAAGACGGCGCGCGGATCCGGGCACCACCACGTGAGCTCGGGATCGGAGCCCCACGGAAATACGCCGACGCGGTAGGCCTCGATGAGAGCATCGGGAGCCAAGGAGCCACCGATCGCCACGAGTCCTTCGGGCCAGTCGTCGTCGTCGTCGTCGTCGGGTTTATCGGGATCAGCCACCGCGCCCGATTCTAGCAAGCGGCGCTCGGGGAACGATCCGCAAGGGCGCGCTAATCGTTCTTCTTGTTGCCGTAGCTGCCGCTCACGATGTGCGCGACGCGGCCGTTCTCGAATACCAGCGTGTACACGAAGCGCCGCGCGCCGAAGTCGTAGGTCCATTCATCGACGTTGACGTCGACTTCTTCCGACACGCTTTCGGCGATCCCCGGGCCAGGGCGATAGACGGTGCGTTTGATCGTCCGCCGCTCGACGTGGCCGTCGGCAAAATCCGGATCACCGCAACGGGAACGCACGGCCAGCATCCGGTCGCCGACCCCGACGAGACGTCCGCCGGGACAGCGCAGGCCATCGGCGCCGAGAGCCGACGCGCCGGCGACAGCCAAACCAACCGCAAGCGTCACGGGAATCAAGACCACGGGCACGCGCAAAAAAAACCTGCTCATGGCTACCTCCGTGACGAAGTTGGACGAAGCTGGACCCAACCAAGATCCTAGCAGATCTTAAATGCGTAGAAAGATTTTTCGCCGGTACATCCACAGGATGATCAGCCACAACACCCCCAGCTCGACCATGCATTCCACCACCGGGGCGGCACCGTGTCCGAATAGGTCGAATGCGTTGCGGCCGAAGTGGGTGCGCAAGGTTGCGCGGATGAACGGGCCCCATAGATGTGAGACGACGTACATCGCGATCGAATTCATTCCGACAATGACCACGGGAAACGCGGCGCGCTTGTAGCCGCGCAGGTCGACCAGGTGGTACCAGGCCGCCAGGAACAACGCGCACCACCCGCCGCTAAAGAGCGTGAAGGTCGGTGTCCAGATGACCTTGACCAGCGGTGCCATGCCGCTCATGTCGAGCAGCACGGCCGCGACGATGCCGGCCGTGCCAGTGCCAATCAGGACGCGCAGCTTCTTTTGCGGCGGCGAGTCGCCGCGCATGAGGCCACCGGCGAGCATGCCGAAGATCATGGTTGCCAGGGTCGGCACGAAGTTGAGCGTCGCGTAGCCATGCTCGTTGAAAGCGAACGGCCTGGGCCACGGGAATAGGTTCAGGAACCAGCGATCGACGTACGCGGCGAGGTTGGTGCCCTTGTTCCAGTGCGCCTCGAACCCGGCAAAGCTGTGCGGCCAGTTGGGTGCCAGGCCCAACGACGTGGCGTCGACGCCGGGCGGCGGCAGCGGGAACAGTGCAAACGCCGCCCAGTAAGCCACCAGAATCACCGCCGCCGCGACGATCTGCGCGCGCATCCGCGTGTGCCCCAGCAAGAACAGGAACGTGTAGCCAAGACCGATCTGCGACAGCGTGTCTTCGAAGGTGAAGTTGGTCGCCTTGCGCCCGATGGAGCGCAGAAAGATGCCCAGCGCCACCAGCAGAAACGAGCGCCACAGCGTGTGCAGGAACAGGTTCTTCGACGATTCGCCCCGGGCCAGTCGGCTGGCGAGCGAGTAAGGCATTGCGATGCCCACCATGAAGGTGAACGCTGGCTGGATGAGATCCCAGGGCGTGCAGCCGCGCCACATCGAATGGTCGAATTGCCAGCCCATGAACGCCCAGAACTTGCTGTCCGGGTGCGCGTGGGCCACCGCTGGGAAGCCCAGGTTGTTGCTGGCCATGAACAACATGGCGAAACCGCGGAACGCGTCGAGCGACACCAGGCGCGCCGGGGCAGGCGCTTTTGCACTGCTCTGTGCCTGTGCCTCGGACATCGCGGGCACAGCATACGCCAGTTGGCGGGCCTGAGGCATGGCCGTCGTCTCCGTCGTTTCCGTCGTCGTCGTTGCGCGGTTCATGTTTCTGCGCGTTGCACCGATTGATGACCAGGCCGTGTCGGGTCGTTACAAACAATTAACCGACCCGAAGGCGCGCGCGAAACGACCGCGACGATACAACGGCGGACATGGCGCGCTGGATTGATCGCTGGCAACCCGAGGACGCTCATTTTTGGGAGACCGAGGGCCGATTCGTGGCCCGGCGCAATCTGATCTGGTCGATCGTCGCTGAAAACCTTGGCTTTTCGGTGTGGCTCATCTGGAGCGTCACGGCCCCGCGGCTGGCGCAGATGGGCTTTCATTACACCACCGATCAGCTCTTCACGCTGGTGGCCATTCCGGGCCTCGTGGGTGCGCTGGCGCGTTTCCCGTACACGTTCGCGGTGCCCAGATTCGGTGGACGCAACTGGACGATCATCAGCGCGCTGCTGCTGCTCTTGCCGGTGCTGTCGTTGTCGTTCTTCGTGCAGAGGCCGCAGACGCCGTTCTGGTTGATGGCGGCCGTGGCCGCAACGGCCGGCCTTGGCGGCGGCAACTTCGCCTCGAGCATGGCGAACATCTCGTTCTTTTTTCCCGATCGAAAAAAAGGCTTCGCCCTGGGTCTCAACGCCGCGGGTGGCAACCTTGGCGTGAGCACCGTGCAACTGGTGGTGCCCGCGATCGTCGGATGGGGAGCGCTCGGGCGGCTGACCGGGGCAACGGCGGGATCGAGCGTCTTCTTGCAGAACGCGGGACTCATGTGGCTGCCGCTGATCATGGTCGCGGTCATCGGAGCGTCGCGCTTCATGGACAACCTGACCGGGGCCAGGTCGAACATTCGCGACCAGCTGATCGTTGCGAAGCACAAACACACCTGGGTCGTCGCCGCGATGTACATCGGAACGTTCGGATCATTCGTCGGATACGCGGCGGCGTTTCCGCTGCTCATCAAGACCCAGTTCCCGGCCGTTCACACAAACCTGGCGTTCCTGGGCGCGCTCGTCGGCTCGGCGGCGCGTCCACTCGGTGGCCTGCTCGCGGATCGTTTCGGCGGCGCGCGTGTGACGTTCACCAGCTTCGCCATCATGGGTGCCGCGACGCTCGGCGTTGGTCACGCCGTCGGCGCGCACGACTTCACGTCATTCCTGGCCATGTTTCTCCTGCTGTTCATCGCCGCCGGGATCGGCAACGGGGCGACCTTCCGCATGATCCCGATCATTTTTCGGGTGCAGGCCCTGCGGCAATCGAGCGTGCGGGCTGACGGGCCGGCCGACAGCGACGAGCGGCAGCGTGTGCTTGCGCGCGCACGCCGCGAAAGCGCCGCGGTTCTCGGGTTCTGCTCGGCGACCGGTGCGCTCGGCGGCTACTTCATTCCCCGCGCCCTGGGTGCGGCCATCTCTGCGGGCAGCGGGATCGAGGCCGCCCTCACTTGGTTCCTGGCCTACTACGCCTTCTGCCTGGGCCTGACGTGGTGGCACTACCTGCGCCGCCGCCTTCTCGCGCGCCGTCTTCCCAGCCTGGCCAGCGCCAACGCGTGACGGGGTTGGGCACTCATTTCGACTCCACTTTCCATCGGCCACCCTTGTCGGGCCCGATGCGTCGGAGGAGCCCTTGATCTTGTAGCTTGTGCAGGTGGTACTTCGCTCCGTCGGACGTGATTCCGAGCGCCTCCGCAAGCTGCCGACGGGAGATGCTGGGGTCTTCTGAGATGAGGGCGAGAATTTTCTGGGTAGTTTTCTGGGTAGTTTTCTGGGTAGTTTTCTGGGTAGTTTTCTGGGTAGTTTTCTGGGTAGTTTTCTGGGTAGTTTTCTGGGTAGTTTTCTGGGTAGTTTTGGGCGCGCTTTCGTCGTCGGCCAAGTCGCTGGATCCCAGCTTCTTCCGCCGAAC
>CAYSKR010000271.1:0-15553 GCA_964431675.1 uncultured Myxococcales bacterium | reverse complement strand
CGATCACCGGCAGGCGCAACAGCGGGGTGACCGCCATCGGGATCTCCCACAACGTTGCCGTGCCAGGCCGATACGGCGATCCCGGGTCGGGATGGTACGGCGCGGGGGGCGCCAGCAGCACGCCGGGGCTGCCAAGAATACTTCCCGATGCGCGCCCCGTGACAGCCATGGCCGCCATGGCCGCCGACTTGGCGAGGTAATAGGGAATCGACGGAAAAACCGACGAGTCGTAGGCGTAGCCGCGCTTTTGCAAGTGGCCAATCAGCTCGCCGGAAATTTCGTACCCCGGTGCCCTGAATCCCACCGGCTCCTGCGCGCAGGCGGCGATGAGCTGGTGGGCGTCATCTATCTGCGCCCGGATTCGATCCAGGCCCTGGCGCACAAGATTGTAAGGATGCGAGTAGCTGTGGTTGGCGAGTTCGTGTCCGTCTTTCGCCAAGTCCGCGAGCAAGCGGCGTCCTTCGGCATCCTCTTCGAGGTCGCGGCCGACGACAAAGAAGGTCGCGCGCACCCCGTGGCGAGCAAACAGTTCGGCGAAGCGGGGCAAGCATCGGCGCAAGATGGCGAAACGTGCGGGTGGTGGCGGCGGCGCGCCGAGTGCGTGAATTCGGAAGTAGCACTCGACGGCGTCGAGATCGACGGAAACTGATACCAGGGGCGGCACGCGCCGCATCGTAACCCGCCCGGTGACCTCATGCCCGGCTTGGCCGCCGACCAGACTGGATCCTACATCGGTGGCAAGGTGCGACCGCGACGCTGATTGGCCCTCGTTCACCCACCAAAATGCATTGCAGCCCCCAAGTTTGGGGCGGGCGACAAATGCGGACGCTATACTCGTATGCAGTCAGGGCGGCAAGAAGTCGAGTCCGTTTGGTGACAGGCCCTGCCGGAGGCTTGGGATGGCGAAACGTGAGGCGAGCGCGAATCGGCAAGCACAGGCGCGGTCCGCGCGCCGCGGCCGGGCGATGCCGCGCGTCCTTGCGTCCCAGCGTTTCGATGCACGCGACGATGCGTGGATGCAACTGGCGGAATTGATTCCGCAGGCCGCGTTTCGCAAGGATCTCGCAGGCCGATACGTGTTTGCCAACAAGCGTTTCTGCGCCTGGGCGGGGCATGCATCGGCCGAGATCATCGGTCGCACGGATTTCGAGATCTTCCCTGGCGATCTGGCCGAACTTCTGGACCAGGGTGATCGTCAAGCCATCGCAGGCGGCGGCGCGTTCCAGGCTCAATACCGTCTGCCGGGACTCGGTGAGGTACGCACCAGCATCGCGCGCTCTCCGGTGCGCGATGACAGGGGAGAGCTCGCTGGCCTGTACGGTGTGCTGTGGGACCAGGCCGAGGACAAGACGGAACATCAGGAAGAGCTCGAGAACCGGATTTTCCTCATGCAGACGCTGATGGACACGGTTCCCGATCGCATCTACTTCAAGGATCGCGCCAGCCGGTTTTTCTGGGTGAACCGCAGCCTGGCGGACAAACACGGTTACGCCGATCCGGCCGGAGCCGTCGGCAAGAACGATTTCGATTTCTTTTCTGGCGAGCACGCCGGACAGGCTTATGCCGACGAGCAGGAAATCATTCGCACCGGCCACCCGCTGATCAACCTGGAAGAAAAAGAGACCTTCCCCGATGGGAGCGTGGCGTGGGCATCAACGACCAAGATGCCGTTGCGCGATAGCGCGGGACGGGTGATTGGCACCTTCGGGATCTCGCGCGACATCACCGAAAAGAAACGCTTCGAAGAACAGCTTGAGCGCCAGGCCTTCACCGATCCGCTGACCGGAATGCCAAACCGGGCGCTGTTCATCAACCGCCTCGACCATCGCTTTCGCCGCGCCCGACGCCGCGGGGCACAGCGGTCGCTGTTCGCGGTCGTGTATCTGGATCTTGATCGGTTCAAGGGTGTCAACGACAGCCTCGGCCATGAGGCCGGCAACGAGCTGCTGATCCAGTTCACCCGGCGACTTGAAACGTGCTTGCGCCCGGGTGACACGCTGGCCCGGCTGGGCGGCGACGAGTTCACGATCTTGCTCGAAGACATCGGCAACGAGGAAGACGCCACCCGGGTGGCCGAGCGCATCCAGACTGCCCGGGGAGCACCGTTCTCGGTGCGTGGTGCCGAGCTGTTCTGCACGGCCAGCGTGGGCATTGCTCTGTCATCAACCGGCTACCGGCGGCCGGACGACATGCTGCGCGACGCCGACACCGCGATGTACCGCGCCAAGGCCAACGGCCGCGCTCGACACGAGGTGTTCGACGCCGACATGCACAGCAAGGCCGTGGCGCTCTTGCGGCTTGAAAATGAGCTGCGGCGCGCCCTGGAGCGCGATCAGTGCCAGGTCTACTACCAGCCCATCGTCGATCTCGGCAGCCGACGGCTGGTGGCGTTCGAGGCACTCGTCCGCTGGCACCACCCGCGGCGCGGATTGCTCTTGCCCGAGGCGTTCATTTCGGTCGCGGAAGAAACCGGCGTCATTTTACCTCTTGGGTTGTGGGTGCTGCGCCAGGCGTGTCAGCAAACCTGCAACTGGCAACGCAAGTATCCGGCGCAGGGATCCCTCGGCATCAGCGTGAACATGTCGACGCAGCAACTCGCGGCACCCAACTTCGTGGACCAGGTGCGCAAGGTGCTTGACGAAACCAAACTCGACGCGCCCTGCCTGACGCTGGAGTTGACCGAGAGCTCCCTGATGCACAACATGAAGACCGGTGTGCAAGCGATCGAGCGCTTGCACGATCTTGATGTGAAGCTGCACATCGATGATTTCGGCACCGGCTATTCATCGCTGTCGTACCTGCAGGCGTTCCCCGTCGATGCGCTGAAGGTGGACCGTTCCTTCGTCAGCCGCATGAACAGCGATGCGGGCCAGGCGGAAATCGTGCGCGCCATCGTCTCGCTGGCGCAAAACCTGGGGATGGCGGTGACGGCCGAAGGGGTCGAGACGATCGAGCAGCTCACGGCGCTGACCGATATGCATTGTACAAGCGCGCAGGGCTATTACTTTTCGCGGCCGTTGCCGGCGCTTGAGGCGGAGCAACTCCTCGCCCGCGGCGGCGACTTTTCTGACGTCAAGTTGGACAGCGGCCTGGCCTGACGTGGCCAAGTATGACAAATTTTCATACTGTTTGGTTCAACGCGCTTCCCGCTTGCCGTGTTTCCTCGACATCAGGGCGTCCTTGCCGGTGTCGGTCCAGAGGCGATCCAGGCTCTTGATTCCGCTGCCCACGTTCGTGGAAAGCAGATGCAGGCTTGCCACCAGCTCGGCCGACGGCTCGCTGCGCCCGTTGCGAACCTTTGACAGGTAACCCTCGGACAGGCCGATGAGGCGTTCGACCTGGCGCATGGGCGTGTGGTCCGAGATGGTCGTGATGAGGTTGCGCGCGTGCCTTCTCAGCACCGCCTGATAGACGTCGGCCAGCGCCGCGTCGATGCGGCGAGCGGCGGCGCGATCGAGCCATTCGGTGCTGCACGCATTGCACGTCGGGATCTCAAGCGAGGCCGGCACCTCGAGCGTGAGGGTCTTGTACCTGGCCTTGCGGCCAACCCTGGCCACGGGGCGGATCGTTCCGGTACCGCATTCGCGGCAGCGACGTTCAATGAACTGACTCATCGATGTTCCTTTTTTCTGGGCTGCCAGCCCCTTCCCTCCACCGCAAGGGCCTTCACGCGGTCAAGCGCCCAGTGCGGCTTCCTGGCCTTCAAGCATCATTGAGTATGGGAGTCAGTCCCACAACTGAGGGAAAAGTTCATCAGCATTCGTCCTATCAGCTTCCTTCAGAACATCCTGCCCGCGCTCGCGCCCATGACCATGTTCGCGGCGTGGCTTCCTGCGCCTACATACGGCACGAGATACCATCCGCTCGACTCCTTCGGCACCTGCTCGTGTGCAATGAATGCATAGTCGATGATCATGGCCGCAATCATACCGCCTCCGGAAATCCACTCGCCCGCGTGACCCAACAAAGAGCCTAGCACTACCGGTGCGGCGCGGATTCCCAAGCTGAGCCCCGCCTTGCCCCAGTGGCCGTGCGCGGCGTGAATCGTCGGTGCGCCCACGACGAAGACGCCCAGGCTCGCGGTAGCTAAAACCTCGGTCGTGTTGTTCTTGGCCCCTGAAAACAGGGGCTCTAACGCGGCTATCGCGCCGACCATGAGCCCCACCGCGGCGGCGTCGGTCAGCATGGCTTGATAGCCATACCAGCGCTGCACGGTAGAGCGCTCGGGTACTAGTACGTATACGGGTCGGGGGGCTACGGCAGGGGCGGCAGGGGCGGCAGGAGCGGCAGGAGCGGCAGGAGCGGCAGGAGCGGCAGGGGCGGCAGGGGCGGCAGGAGCGGCAGGGGCGGCAGGGGGTGGCACCTCCGCCTGCGCGATCGGCACCCGAGCCATCCCGATCGAAAAAGCGAGAGCCACTGTTCCGAGGGACCAGCCACCTCTACGCCGAACGTGACAAGGCGTTCCCCCGTCGCGGCTCGGTAGATAGAAACATTCGGTAGGTAGAAACATTCGGTTGGCCATGTCGCCCGTCTATGCAAGACCACTGCCACGACCAATACAGGCCAGCGACACGGCCTTGCCAGCTCCTTTGTGTCGGCACCTGTTGAAAATCGGACAGGGCCGTGTCCATTGTCGAACACGTCATCGCGAAGTGGGCGGCACTTCCGTGGCGGGCGGGAAATCCGCACGTCTGGATCTGTGGGGGGACGGCCCGGCTTTCACTCCAGCCACCCGCAGTCCCGATTGCTGCCTGCGGAACTCCTGGCGGCCTGTGGTTTAGCCGTTGTCCTGGGGATCTGGCGGCTGAGGAGGCGCGGACTGTCCGCCGCGCCTGCGGAACGACGGCGCGGACGGACGTTGCTCGTTCGGAATCGGCGACGTCTGTTCGGTGGTGGGTGTGATGCCGCGTTTGAAGCCGGAGTCATCGGTGGACGGAGGCGGTGGAGCAGGAGGTGCGACAGGGGCGGCGGGGGCGGCCGCCTCGGGCAAGTCACGGCGCCCGGAAACGCCGCGGCGGAACGACGGAGACTCGCCCTCGGGCTGCGCGGTGCCGTTCCAGGTCGACGGCGCCTGGGCAGGGGCGGGGGAAGGGGAGGAGGTTGGGGCCGTGCCCTGCCAACCCGACTGTTGGTTGCCCTGCCAGCTTGGCGGTGGGCTACCCTGCCCACTTTGCGTCGGCGCGCCACCTTGCCACGTTTGACCGTACGAATTGCCGCGAGCAGGGGCGGGTGGCCCACCCTGCCAGCTTTGCGTCGGTGCCTGCGCAGGGGCCAGGGTCCTGCCGTGTTGCCAGTTCTGACCCGTGGCACTGGCCGTCGCGTCTTGCCGGTAGTAGCGGTGGCTGCCGTCGTGGAAGTATCCCCGCTGGTAGACCCAGCGCCCGTCGATCGCGGTGCAGTGCGGCCGGACGTAGTTGTAGCCGGGCGACACGACAAGCCAGGCACCACCGAGCCAGGTCCAGCCCGCCCCGGTCCAGTCCCAGTACCCGTCGATCCACAGATGCCCGGGGCCAGGAGCGATGGTACGGTGCTCGTAGATCGGTGCCGGGGGAGGGCCGTAGACGTAGATGTCCGTTTTACTCGCGCCGCCGTAGTGACTGGTGGAAAAGCTACCCCCGACCGCCATGTGGGGCATGCAACCGGTGGCCACCAGGCTGGCCGATGCGGCCAAGACGAACAAGAGTGCGGCGGTCGGAATGCGACGGTTCATGTTGGGTCTCCTCTTCGACGGTGCAGGATGATCGTGCATTCAGTTTGCCGCAACTTCAAGGGCCAGCGCGAAACAAGCTGAGATTGACCGTCTTGCTGATGTCGGGGCGAAAGTCGATGGTTCGAGTTTCGTAGCCCTTGAGCGTGGCGGTGATCTTGTGCAGAGCGGTGGACTGGGGAATCTTGATCGGGTTCGCCTTGATGGGCTTTCCGTCGACCAGCAGCGTCGCGTGTTCGGGCTCGACCTTGAAAACCACGATGACCTCGGTGCCGTCCGAGGTCATTGCAGTCGCGGTTTCGACGCCGTCGGTGGTGCTCTTCCCGGGGCGCGCCCTGGCTTGCCAGGCGACGATGGCGACGCCGACCAGCCCGGCGACCGCAATGCCGACGAACAGGGGCGTGCGCGAGTTGCGGCGCGAACTTCCGTCGGCGACAACCGACGACGGTTCGACTTGTTCAAGCGAATTCGTCATCATGCCGCTGCGGGCTTGGCCCTGCGCGCCAGTCCTGTGATCGTCGAGCTCGAGCGGCGCATCGGGCGCGGCGCGGGACGTGGCGACCTGTGGGGCCGACGGTGCCGGTGCGCCGCCGATCTCGTCGAGTGGCATGACTGACAGGCGTACATCGATCGGCATGGGCATCGCGAAGGTGGCGGAGGGCAGGTTCCCGAGCGCCGAGGCGAGGCGCTCGCGCATGTGCTTCGCCGATGCTGGCCGCGCCCGCCGATCGCGCGACATCGCGTCTTCGATGAGCTGGGCCAAGGCGCGCGGGATCTTGGGCGCGAGTTCGTACGGCGATGGAGGCGTGTCCATGAGCAATGAGGTCATCACGACCATCGGCTCGTCGCCGAGGAACGGACAGCGCCCGCACACCATCCGGTACAGGATGACCCCCATGGCGTACAAATCGGCGCGCGCGTCGATGTCCGGTTCGGCGCGTGCCTGCTCCGGGGCCATGTATGCAGGGGTGCCCATCAACGTGCCTGCGACCGTTCCAGCCTCGCGCTTGCCGACGGCGCAGAGCGCCTTGGCGATGCCGAAATCGAGGATCTTCGGCAGCTCGGCACCATCGGGCGTGAGGGCAAGGAACACGTTGTCGGGCTTCAGATCCCGATGCACGAGTCCCAGGGCATGCGCGGCTTCAAGACCCGAAAGTATCCCCAGCGCGATTGGCCCGATGGCGGCGTATTCGAGACGGCTTTCCCGCTCAAGGCGCTCGCCCAGCGTTTCACCTTTGAGCCGGTCCATCACGAAGTACACCGCGCCCGTGGGGGTTCGGCCCATGTCGGTCACGGCCACGATGTTGGGGTGAGAAGCCGCGGCCGCGGCCCGCGCTTCGGCCTCGAAGCGGCTGCGAAGCTCGTCGTTTTGCGTGGCCTCGGGGCGCAACACCTTGATGGCCATGGGCTTGGCCAGCAGGCGGTGATACCCCTCGTAGACAAGGCCCATCGCGCCGCTGCCGAGCAACGCGCCGATCTCGTACTTGCCATCGAGCAACTGGCCCTGCTGCAACGGCAGGCCGTCCCCCAGCCGACTCACCCGAGTTCCACGGTCCATCGGCGCAGCATTATGAGGGTTTTCCGAGCGCTCGTCACGGTTGGGGAGACGTTGGCGGCGTTGCGGCGGGCGGCGGGATCTGGTGCGGAGGTTGTGGCGCAGTGACTTGCGCCGCGCCCGTGCCGGGACGCTCCGCGTTGCGCAGCGTGATCAGCGCGGAGAAATCGCGATCGGGCACGATGCTGTGCTGGCTGGGCGCGAATCCGGCCTTGCTGACGCGAATGACCACCGGATCGCTGCTGCGTGGAAGGGTGAAGGTGATTGGCGTCTGGCCAACGAGCCTCCCAGCTTGTTCGCTGACGTCGGCACCGGTTGGATCCGAAAGCACTCGCAGCGACACGGTACCGGATGCCGGGGCCGGGGGCGCACCATGCCGCCCGGCTTGTTGCCAGGACAGGCCCAGGATGATCGCGGCGCACACGGCGAACGCGGCGCACGCGGCGACGACCCACCGGGCCCGGTTCTTGCGGTGATGAGGCTGTGCCTGGCCAGGCCCCCCGGCGAACGTGAGCGCCGACATCGGCACCTCGGTCGTATTGTGTTCGGCCTGCGGGGCTGACGTTCCCGCCTCCGGCGTTTCCTTGCCGTAAAGGCCATTGAGCAAGCGCGGCAGCGCGATCGACGAGTGCCGGGTTTCCTGCAGAAACGCTTCCAGATCTTCGACCATGGCCATGGCGGAGGGGTAGCGGCGATCGAGATCGCGCTCCAGCGCGCGCACGGCGATGAAATCGAGGCTTGCCGGGATCTCGGCACGCAAGGTGGACGGAGGCGGAATGGGGCGCTCCAGGACGTTCTTCATCGTGTCGTAGTCAGTCCGGTCGAAAAATAGCCGCTTGCCGGTCAGGCACTCCCACAGCACCACCCCCAGGGAAAAGATGTCCGAGCGGTGGTCGATGGGATCGCCGCGCACTTGCTCGGGGGCCAAGTAGCTGAGCTTGCCCTTGAGCAAGCCCTGCCCGGTCGAGTGGCCGCCGCGCAGCACTTCGTCCGCAGCCTTGGCGATGCCGAAATCGAGTAACTTCACGCCGCCCTCGCGCAGCAGCATCACGTTGGACGGTGACACGTCGCGGTGGATGATGTTGAGCGGCTTGCCCGCCTGGGTCAGCGTGTGGGCGTAGGCCAGCCCGGCGGCGACCTGTTGCGCCACGTAAGCGGCATCGGCCGGCATCATCAGGCGTCCGACGCCGCGCAGGTGGCGCACGACGCTGAGCAGATCCTTGCCGTGCAGGTACTCCATGGCCAGGAAATAGCTGCCTCCGAGCTGGCCGAACTCGTAAATCTGCACGATGTTGGGGTGGTTGAGCAGGGCGGAGATGCGGGCTTCGTTGACGAACATCTCGATGAAACGAGGCGACGCCGACCGATCTTGCAAGATGCGCTTGATGACGAAGACGCGCTGGAAGCCCTCCACGCCATGGGACACCGCGCGGAAAATCTCCGCCATGCCGCCCCTGCCAATCTCTTCGACAAGGACGTAGCGCCCGAACGGCTCGTTCATGGGTTGGGAAGTGGACACTTTACCGAGTCGCCTATCGGCAGATGAGAGCCGTGAGATTAGCCGAATTCAGGCACAGGACTACTTGTCGTCTTGTGTGCGACAGCGCGCCGCTCATGAAACTGGCAAACGTGACCGTCGTTGAACAGCAGCGCTCGATTGCGATAGAATTGACCGCGTGGCATCGCGGTTGAGTTCGTCCGTCCCTCCCCAGCAGCCGCTCCGCGTTCTGCTGGTAGAGGGCGACTCTCTCATCATCGAGGACATGGCCGAGACGCTGCGGGTGGCCGGCCATGAAGTTGCGCTGGCCATGAGCGAGGGCTCCGCCCGGGAACGCATCGGCGACTGGCACGAGCTCGACTTTGACATGGTGTACGTCAACCAGCGCCTGGGGAGAGAGCCGTCGGTTGGCGAGCGATTGTTGCCGTTGCTGGCCGAATTGTCGCCGCGCCCCTTCGTGTTTTTTGTCAGCGTTCGGCTCGATGAGGGGCTTGATCGGCGTGTGCGCGAGTTCTGCGACCTCACCGCAGACGCGAACGCCGTGACTGCAAGGACGCTGCTGGGCGCTGTTGCGGCGGCGTCTCGTCGGGGGCCACGTCCGGCGGGTGCCGGGATTTCGCCGGGCGCAGACGAAACGCTTGCGTTGCCTGTTCAGGGTGCTGCGTCGCCGGGGGCCGCGCCGCCCGTTGCGCCGGTCGCTCACCAGCCGCCGCCCGCAGTCCTGTACGTCGATGATGAAAACGCGAATCTCCTGGCGTTCAGCTACGAATTCAATGATCGGTTTCGCGTTCTCACGGCACCCAGCGGGCGCGAGGCACTGGACATCCTTGCCCGCGAAAAAGTGTCCGTTTTGCTCAGCGACCAGCGCATGCCTGGCATGTCGGGCGTGCAGTTGTGCGAGCTCGCCCGCGAGCAGTTTCCGGACGTGGTGCGAATGATCGTGACCGCGTACACGGACGTTGCCACCATGATTGCCGCCATCAATCAGGGCCAGGTGCTCCACTACATCATCAAGCCCTGGGACGACCTCAGCATGTCCGAGGCCCTGCGCGCTGGTGTCGAAGCCTACTCGGCGGGCGTGTGGCGCCGCGAACTGCACCGGGAGCTGCTCGGAGCAAAGCCATCGATTGCCCAGGGGCACTATGCGGTCAACCGATTGTGTCGGGCCATCGCCACCCCGGTCGCGCACATCGCGAGCAGCGTCGCGGCGATGCGCGGAGTTCTGGCGCAGCCGAGCGGCAGCGCCGGCGGTCTGGCGGACGCGAAGGAGCGCCTGCGATCGCTGGCGACCCACACGGCGGATTTGACGATCGCCACCGAGGCCATGGCACAGCAGATCGAGGAGCTGCGCGACGATGCTGGTGGCAGCCCGGATGCACTGCCGACGACGTCCTTGGTCCGGGAGGTCGAGCTGGTGACGAATCTTTTGCGTGATCAGGGCATGCGCCCCAAGGCCGTGTTGGAGATCGATCACGATGCGATCCTCGCGGTGGATCAGACCAAACTTGATCACCTGCTCCTTGCGCTCATCGGGCACGCGCACGGTTCGGGGACAGGCTCGGTGCCGCGGCCGGTGGATTCTCCGCCGGTGACCGTGCGCACCGGCACCACCAACGAGATAGGCTGGTTCGAGATCACCGACGGCGGCACGCCCGGTGGCGGTTGGCCGACTGCTCCGCTCGGTGTCCCGGGATCTGGGCTGGTTGCTGAACTCGTGCGCCAGATGCGGGGCACCATCTCGTCGGTGCCAAGCTCGACCGGTCCGGGAACGTGCGTCCGCGTCGAGCTGCCGCTGGTTTCGGCGCGGTAGAGAATTTCCTGCGGACCGGGTCAAAAGGCCCGCGTCAGATACTTCGCCAGGATGGTTTTCACGTCGGTGCCGCCAAAGCGCAGCGTGATCTTGAGCTCTGCCCCGGCCGATTGCCATCCGCGAATTTCGCCCACACCGAACTTCGGGTGCCGCAGCTTCCCGCCGATGCGCAGGCCGAGGTCTTCGCCACCGCCGACCAGGTCAGGGGCGTCGTAGTGGACGGTGATGTTGGTCGAAGGCGAACCGGACGCGCTCGGCTTGCAGCCCGGTCCCGGTCGAGTCGGCGTCGGTGCGCCGGCAAAGCGGCTGGCGCGGGCGGCGTTTTTGACTGAAGCGCGACCACGGCTCCACTGACCGTCCCACGGTCCCCGCCCTTCGGTGTCGAACTCCAGGTAACTGGGCCTTGGCTGGATGATGCTTTCGATGGCGTCCGCAGGCAGATCGCGCAGGAATCGGCTGGGAATGCCGGGCAGGGTTTGACCGCCGAGGCGGCGCACGCGCACGCGCGTGATGAACAGGCGCGCGCGCGCCCGGGTCACCGCGACGTAGCAAAGGCGGCGCTCTTCTTCCACCGCCGAGTCGTCGTCCACGCTGCGCGCGTGAGGGAAGCAGTTTTCTTCCAGGCCGGTCACGAAGACCTGCGAAAACTCCAGGCCCTTGGCGGTGTGTACCGTCATCAGTGATACGGCACCCTTCTCGGGATCGTAGCCATCGACGTCGGAAGCCAGAGCGATGCGTTCAAGAAAGCCGGTGAGCGTCGGCGCTTCGGTTTCGTTCTCGTACTCGCGCATCTGCGCCACCAATTCCATCAGGTTCTCGATGCGGCCTTCGGCCTCGATCGAGGCTTCCTCCGCCAGCTTGTCGCGGTAGCCTGAATCTTCGAGCGCCTTTTCAGCCAGTGCCGACGGCGGCAAGGTGAGCGCGGCCTGGCGCAATCCGGCGAGCAATGCGAGGAATGCGGCGATTTTTTGCCGGGGTCCTGCCCCCAATGTGGAATCGTCGCCGTCGGCGGCAGCCGCCTGGGTGAACGCGGCCTCAACCTGCAGTCCTTGCGCGCTGGCCAGGGTGGCAACGCGGTCGACCGTCGTGTTTCCGATGCCGCGCGCCGGAACGTTGACGATGCGCAGGAAGCCCACCACGTCGTTGGGGTTCTGAATCACCCGCAGGTAGGCGATGAGATCCTTGATCTCGGCGCGATCGTAAAAGCGCGTGCCACCAACGACGACGTAGGGCAGGTCGTGGCTGCGCAACGCTTCTTCGAGGACGCGCGACTGCGCGTTGGTGCGATAGAACACGGCGAAGTCGCGCGGTGAGGCGCCGGTTTGCAGGCCCGCGTCGATCCCGGCGGCGACGAATTCAGCCTCGTCCCGTTCGGTCTGGCCCTCGAACACGACCACTGGATCGCCGTCGGGTGCCGACGTGAACAGGCGCTTGTCCCGCCGCTCGGTGTTGCGCGCGATGATGGCGTTGGCGGCGCGCAGGATGCGTCCGGTCGAGCGGTAGTTTTCCTCCAGTTTGACCGCGGTGGAGCCCGGGTGGTCACGCTCGAAATCGAGGATGTTGCGGATGTCGGCACCGCGCCATCGGTAGATCGACTGATCCTCGTCGCCGACGACGGTGATGCTGCGCGTCCGCTGCGACAAGAAACGGACCAGCCGGTACTGCACGCTGTTGGTGTCTTGAAATTCATCGACCAGCACGTGGTCAAAGCGGTCCACAAGTTGGGGTGCCGCAGGACAGTCGCGGTGGCACAAACGCAGGGCCGCGAGTAGCAAGCCGCCGAAATCGGTGGCGTTGGCGGCCGCGAGCCGCTGCTCGTACATGGTGTAGGCCTTGCCGATCACGTCGTCGAAAAAGTCGCTCGTGGAAAAGCTCTTGGCGTCTTGCCCCTGGTTCTTGGCCCGGTCGATGGCGCTGAGCACCTGGCGCACGGGAAACATGCGCTCGGGGACTTGCAGGTCAGCCAGCACGCGCGTCATCAAGCGGCGGCTGTCGTCGTCGTCGTAGATCACGAAGTCCTTGCGCATGCCGATCACTTCGCCGTGGGTGCGCAGCAGGCGGGCCGACAGGGCGTGGAACGTGCCGAGCCACATGCCCCACAGATCGCCCGGGCCACGGCCGAGCAACTCGGCCACGCGGCGGCGCATCTCGCCGGCGGCCTTGTTGGTGAACGTGACCGCGAACATGCGGCGCGGATCCGCGCCGGTCGCGACGAGGCGCGCCAGCCGGTAGGTGATGACCCGGGTCTTGCCAGAGCCCGCGCCGGCGATGATCACCAGGGGCTTGCCCGGATGGGTCACCGCCGCGAGTTGCGGCGGGTTGAGTTGCGTGGCCAGCACCTCGCGCGAGAATCGGCCCACGGGCTCGCCGGCGTCCAGGCCGACCGCAGGCACCTGGAACATGTCGACCGTCTCCATCGCAAGCGGTTATCGCAAACTCGCGCGGCCGGGGCCACATGAGACTGCGCGACATGCCGCTAGAACTGATACGCTGGCCTGCGGGTGAGCATGGATCTTCGCGGCTATCCGATCCTCTACGTCGACGACGAGGTGCAGAACTTGGTCGCCGTCCGGTACCTGCTGGAAAGCGAATTCACGCTGCTGACCACGACGAAACCCGAGGAGGCGCTTTCGATCCTCGAAAACACCGACGTCGCGGTGCTGCTGGCCGATCAGCGGATGCCCGGCATGACGGGCGTGCAGTTGTGTGAACGCGCGCGTGCCCTGCGCCCGGACACGCTGCGCATCATCATCACGGCGTACGCCGACATGCACGACGCCATCGAGGCCATCAACAAAGGCCAGGTCATCCGTTTCCTGAGCAAGCCGTTTCGCAACGAAGAACTCATCGCCGTGATGCGCGCCTTCCTCCAGATGGTTCACATGCAGCGTGCGGTGAAACAGATGCAGGTGACCCTGCTCAGCGCGGCACCGCAGGCGACCGCCGCGGCACTGGGGCGAACGCTGGCGCATGAGATAGACAAGCCGCACCTGGCGTTGCGCGCCAGTCTTCCTCGGGCGGTTGACTTGACCGATGCGGCCGTGCGCGAACGGTCGGACGGACCGCGGCAGGCGCAGCTACTGGGCGAGGCGAAGTTGGCGCAAGGTGAGGCGATGGAGGCCACGCAGGAACTCGGCCACATCGTCCGGCGCTGGCGGGAAGGTGCGACGGCCGGGCGCGAGCGTGCGAGCACCGATCTGGCGCGGGTAGCGGACGCAACCGTGCGCATCATGCGGCCGGAAATCGAGCGGGTCGCCCGGGTGCAGTTTCAAACCGAGGGTACACCCATGGTGGCCGTGGATGCCGCGGCGCTTGGACAACTCGTGACCAACCTCCTGATGGCGGCGGCCAGCGTTCTTGGCGGGGATCCCGTGCGCGAGCGCGTGATCGTGTTGTCGGTGCGGCCTGCGGGCGGGCAAGCTCAACTTTCGGTGACGGCGACGGGCATCGACGAGGGGCAGGCGGCCGCGCGCGGACTCGACCGGGCGGAAGCTCTCTTCGACCCATCCCACGATCCGATGCGCAGCGAATCTCGCCTGGCGCTCGCGATGGTCCGCGCTCTTGCCGGGGCGGCCGGTGGCCAGGCCCAGGCCCGATACGCAGCCGGCGAACTGCTGCTCGCGGTTGAACTGCCATTGGCCTGAGCGCGTGAGCAGGGTGGATGCGATCCCGGCTGGCTGGCTGGCTGATTGCGTAAGATGCTGTCGCAGCACTTAGAAACGCGCCCGGTGGAGAAGCATCATCCGGATCGAATCGCCACGAACTCGTCCCTGTCGAGCGTATAGCCAGCCTTTTTTGCAGCCCTGACGTCGTTGACCCAGGCTCCCGAAAACAGAGCGATGCCTTTCGGTCCGAGGACGTCGCGAGCCCCGCCATTTCCACGTAGACGCTTCATGTAGTCGTCCTGATCGAACAGCAGGGCCTGGACGATCGAGCGGTGGATTGGCTGGTCGAGATTCTCTTCGAAAAATAGCGCGGCCCTTTTTGTTCCACCGCGCAGTTTCCGCAGATCCCGGAACCGCTTCATGTCGAGCCCGTCCCACCGGCTGCGAGGGAATGCGCCGCGCTCGAGCAACCACATGATGTTGATCCGTCCGGCCGCGCTGACTCCCCGTTTCATGTCGCGGTTTGGCTTTGTGAGATACACGTCACGGGCAACCATGAGGCCAAGGCGACAAAGTCCCTCAGCTTCTGCCGTGGCGATGAGAACGCAGGGATCTTCGGTCCGGTAGGTCTCGGGAGGGATCATCCAGGTAGCGCCAACGGTGTTCTTGATGTCGACATCAGTTCCATCGATGACGAGATCGCGCAGGCCCTTGGGAACGTTCAATAGATCTCGAAAGTAGTGTTCGATCTTCAGCCCAACAAACGTTTTTTCCACGTTGTCGAGGTCGGCGACTCGTGTTCGCGCCGTGCGAACGGGATCGATCACGAAATCGACCGCATCGCGGACCAGCAGCGGGAATTCCAGCGCCAGGCGATCGACACCCCCCGCGAGGCCAAAGATCGCGTCGCGAATCTTGTTGAGGGTCTTGAAGTCGGGATGGCCGTCGTCCATGGGATAGGATCCTCGCGGATGGAGCGGCGAAGAATTCCTACGCTGCGCCTTCTTCGAAAAGCGACAGATTTTCCGGTTGGCGAAGCGTTCGTCTGCTCGCAATTGGTCGGGAGTTCTGGCCGCGCAACGCGTGCCGAATGGCCAGGCCCAGGCTTTTCGCCACCGGGGGAGGAAGGGCATTTCCAACCTGCCGATAGGCCGCCGTCTTTCGCCCCGAGAAAACCCACGAGTCCGGAAACCCCTGTAGGCGCGCGACCATCCTGACAGTCAAGCGCGGAAGGCCATGCAGAGGAAACGTTGGGCCGGGTGCCTCGTCGGCAAGCCCGAGGCCATCAACACCCAAGGTGCGCCACTGCAGTCGGGCGCGTGTCGGTCCCAGATCGGGCCCCCCATGCTTTTTTGATCCTCCGACGATTGTCGGTGCG
>CAYSKR010000270.1:0-5604 GCA_964431675.1 uncultured Myxococcales bacterium | reverse complement strand
TTGGCGCATGTAACAACGGCACAGATGCCGCCTGCCTCCAACAACACACGCGCGTCCGAAGATGGCGACGGCGACGCATCAGGAGCGCGGACCCGGACGAACGGCGAGGCGATCCTCCTGGCCGCAATGGCGCTCGCGTTCGCCGCCACCGTCCCGCTGTCCCTTGGCATGGTGTCCGCGGCGGAATCGTCCGGAGCTGGGATCTCGCTGGCCCACGAATCGACCAGCGGCCGCCCGGGTGCGGTGCTGGCGGATCTCGCAGCGCGGGCGGTGGCCTTCGTGCCGTTCGGCGATCTGGCGACACGCACGCACCTGGCGTCGGTCCTTCTGGGCACCCTCGCTCTGCTGTGGCTCGCGCGAGCGGCCCGGCAGATCGCGGTGCCGGAAGAAGCCGTCGCAGCGCCTCCTCGGCCGCGACGCCATGACGAACCCATGACCACGATCATCGCCGGCGTCGGCGCGGCCGTGGTCGCGAGCACGCCCGCGATCCAAGGGGCTTTCACGCTGTCGGGTCCCTCCGCATCGACCCTGCTGCTGGTCGCGTTGGGCATTGGTGCCGCGCTGCGCCTGTGCGGCCAAATCGACCGGGCCGACGCCGGCTGCGCGCTCGCGTTCTTGGCCGGCCTCGGTGCCGGGACCAGCGGGCTGGCCCTGACGACGCTCGCGCCCTTAGCGGCGGGTTTCGCGGTGCTGGCCCTGCGCCGGGGCGCACGCTGGCCGCTGCTGGCTCCGCTGGGATTCGCGGCTGGCTGCGGAATCATCCTGCTGCCGCTGGCGCGCGCCGGACAAACCGCTCCCATGTGGCCGCTCACCGTCGGCCCACGGTCGCCCGCTCTTGCCATGTCGTTGCTCGTCGAAGCCGGATCCCAGATGGGCGTTGTCGCTAGCCTGGTGGCGATCTCGGGAGCGGCCGTGTTGTTCATCCGCACCCCCCTGCGCTGCCTCATTGCGCTGCTGCCCGGGGTGGTCGCGGTCGCGGGCCATGCGCTGACCGGCACCAGCGCGAATCGCGATGCCGGTGCCCTGTGCTTGCTCATCGCCACAGCCGCAGCACCGTTTGCCGCTGGAACCGCATTCTTGGCTGGCAAGTTGGGGCTGGCACGCCATGCTGCTGCGGTGGTGCTGGGCCTGTGCGCCATGGTCTCGCCGGTGCTCGATGGCGGCCCACGACGTCACGCCCGAAATGGCCGGATGCCCACCCGCCTCATGGAACGCGGCCTCGACAAGGCGGCGCTGCGCTCTCGGATCCTTCCCGGTACGCCCGAAATGGCTGGCCTGTTTCACTTCGCCGCGGCGATCGGCCTGCGCCCCGACCTGACGTTCGTCGCACCGGCTGCCGGAGCAGCCAAAACAAACCAACCGTGATTGGTCGGGGCGAGAGGATTCGAACCTCCGACATCGTGCTCCCAAAGCACGCGCGCTACCAACTGCGCTACGCCCCGATCCCCGCTGCCGTCTCCGGCAACGAAGGACCGGCATACTACAACACGCGCAGGAGCGCCGCACCCAGTTCGCGAAAGGCCGACGCGCGGTGCGACAAGCGATTCTTCTCCGCCACGTCGATCTGCGCCATGGTCTTGCCCAGCGCAGGAACGAAAAACAGCGGATCGTAGCCAAATCCACCCGAGCCGCGCGGCGCTTCGAGGACGACGCCTTCGCACGCGCCCACGGCGGACAGCCGCAGGTTGCGCGCCCGGTCGACGTACGCGGCGGCGCAGCGGTAGCGCGCGGTGCGTCCTTGCGGCGCCACCCCGAAGAGTTCGATCAGCAGCTTGGCGTTGTTGCGCGCGTCGTCGCAGGGCTCGCCCGACCAGCGGGCCGATCGAACGCCCGGAGCTCCGCCAAGTGCGTCCACTTCGATGCCCGAATCGTCGGCCAGTGTCGGCAAGCCGGTGGCCACCGCCGCCTGTTCGGCCTTGGTCAACGCGTTGGCCACGAAGGTCGGTTCGTCTTCGACCAGGTCCAGATCCGGCACCAGGTCGTCCATCGACACCAATTCAAGGTTGAGTCCCCCAATCAGCATTTCGATCTCCCGGACCTTGTGCCGGTTCCGGCTGGCGACCACCACCTTCATCGGCGCTTGCACTTCTCGATCACGGTTTGGCGCGCAACAGAGCATCCTGTTGCAGCGCAAAAAGTTGCTTCGCGCCGTGCTGCGCGAGCGCCACGAGTTGGCCGTAGTCCTCGGCCGAAAACGGCTCGGCCTCGGCGGTGCCCTGAATCTCGACGAACTTGCCTGCGTCGGTCATGACGAAATTGAAATCGACGTCGGCCGCCGAGTCCTCTTGATACGCGAGATCCAGCCGCGCTTGCCCATTGACGAGTCCGGTCGAAACCGCCGCGACGCCCAGGCGAAGGGCCGCGCCCACGTCGGTCCCCTGCGCGGCGCCTTTCTTGTCGTCCTTTTGCGCGAGCTTGCGCAGCGCGATCGCCAGCGCCACCCAGCCGCCCGTGACCGAGGCCGTGCGCGTGCCGCCGTCGGCCTGAATGACGTCGCAGTCGACCGTGATCTGGCGAGGCCCAAGCTTGCGCAAATTCACGGCCGTGCGCAGCGCCCGCCCGATGAGCCGCTGAATTTCCTGGCCGCGGCCACCCGGGTTGCGGCCCGAGCGCGTGTGCGTCGCGCGCGGCAACATCGCGTACTCGCCCGTGACCCAGCCCGAGCCCTTGCCCTCGAGAAACGACGGCACCTTGTTTTCCACGCTGGCGGTGCAGATGACGCGCGTCTCGCCGAACTCGACCAGAACCGACCCTTCGGCGTAACGGTTGAAATCGGGCGTGATGGTGACCTTGCGAAGTTCATCGACGCGGCGGCCATCGGGTCGTGCCTGGTGTGTCCCCATGCCCGGCAGGTTCCGGGTCCGTCGGCGCGGTGTCAAGCGCCGTCCGTCACCGGCGACGGCGCGGAGAACAAGCCGCTGGTAACCGGGACGGCTGTTTTGAGGGGGCAGAGCGGCTTGTCGCGTTCAAGCGACGGGGACATCATCGTGGTGTCGCCGAAGCGCTCCAGGAAGCGCTCGGAAAAGTTGCGTCACGCCATGACTCGCGCCGACGAGCGATACAGCGGGGTTTTCCGCCGCCTCGCGCAATGAGCGACCCAGAGTTTTTGACTCTCGATGACATTCTAGCGCTCCACGCCGATCGCATCGAAAAACATGGCGGCTCCCTTGGCGTGCGGGACATAGCTGGCCTGCAGTCGGCGCTTGGAACACCGGGAGCGACGTTCGGCGGAAAGCACCTGCATCCCACCATCGCCGAGATGGCCGCAGCGTATTGGTTTCACATTTCTCAGGCGCGCGCCCTTATTGATGGCAACAAGCGAGTTGCGCTCGCGGCTGTGCTGGCCTTCCTCGAACTCAACGGTCACGAACTGGTGTGCGATCCGGATGTCCTTTACACCGTGGCGGTCGGCATTGCGGCGGGGACAGCCAGCAAGGCCGACGCAGCGGTCTTTGTGAGAAAGCACCTGCGCGCCCTGAAGTAGCGCCCCTCCGTTTCCATCAGTGGCGCGGGCAGACCGGCAGCGTGCAGTCGAGCTCGCGCGCGAGCGCCACCCAGCGTTCGAGGTCGGCGCCCTACACGTGCTTGCCGGTCGGGTTGCAAGGATTCGACGCCAGCAGGGCCGCGAGTCCCCGCCCCTGCACTTCGCGCCGCAAGTCGTCGATGGAAAATCCGTAGCCGTGCGCGACTTTGCCGTCGTCGGTGCAAGCCTGGCCCCGGGGTCGGTTCCGTTGCGCGGGTTGTCCGCCAGTTCGTCGATTTTTCGGGCGACGCGAACCCTTGCGGATCCCTCAAGATCGGCGAGTTGCTTGCCAGCCTCGGAGCTGGCGCGAACGCGATACATTGACGAGATCTCGTTCGCCTACCCGACGCCGATTCGCTTTTTCACGTCTTCCCATGGGATCGGCTGCTCGCGGTTTTGCTTCATACGAGCCAAGATCCCCTCGGCATCGACAACGTCCTCGGCATCCTCGATGGCTTCGATCTCTGCCTCGCTGAGGCTGTGCCAGATTCTGTCGGCGACGGACGCCCGCTCCATCGGATCGAGCTTGAGCGCCGCTTCCACGATCTCCTTGGCAGCAGACATGACAAGCCCAGTGTAGCGCGGTTCCATGATTGGCGGGAACCCTGCTAAATTCATCGAGTGGCTCGCCGTCGCGCACCATGTTCACCGGCTTCGGGGGCTCGAAACCATGTGCCTACACCGGGACGCCTACCCGAACCCCAAGGCGCTACCCACAGATTCTGTTGAGGAGCCACAAGTTTAGAGGAGAGCCATACTGACGCTATGCATAGCCCGCGTCGCCCATTGCTCGTTACGGGTTCGTGATCGTATACACCATGTCGCCCACGAACCGCTTGAACGACTCGTTCTCGACGAACTGCTTGTAGACCTGCGTATCGTCCTTCAGGAGGTGCTGCATCACCTTCGCCAGCGCCTGGTCGTGCGCCATGCGCGCGGTGTGAGGCGTGTTCTCCTTCGCGTTCTGGTACGCCACGTCCGCAGCCACCTTGGGCGCGATGTCGTCGCGGATCCGCTGCGCGACCCGGTCGGTGTCGGTGAACAGCGTGCCGAATTGCTCGTTGAACGACTGCAGTATGTTGCTCAGCCGATCCATCTCGGGGTCGGGCTTGTGGCCGTGGGCGTCCGTCGGCACCGGCTCGATCTCCGCGTCCGTGTCCGCCAGTGCGATCTTCATCGCTGCCTTCTTCTCGACGCGGTAGCTGTCCATGTCGATAGCCTCGAGGATGCCTTTGGCAAGGTCCTCCTCCTTCGGCGCCGGCAACTTGGGGGTGAGCAGGTCGAGGAAGATCGAGAGCTTCTCCCACTCTGCGTTGCAGTACGGGATCACCGACGAGAGGAAGCTGTAGGTGCGGCAGAACACTTTGGCCTTGCCCTTGAAGTCCACCTGGCCGTCCTCATCGAGCCGCTCCACATAGACCGCAACACACTCATCGAGGATCGGGTCGAGCTTGTCGCGGTCCGCGCCGCCAAGGAACAACTCCACCACCTGCCGAACCTGCTCCGGCGAATACACCTGCGCGGCATCGAGCGCCGCCTTCAGGTCGTGCAGCTTGTTGGGGTCGGTCTCCTCGGCGAGCAGCGTCGTGCGGTAGTAGTCCTGGAAGGCGAAGGTGATCGCCTCGCTGTTGTTCTGAAAGTCGAGCACGAAGCAGTCGTGCTTCTGCGGGTGCGCGCGGTTGAGACGCGACAACGTCTGCACCGCCTTGATGCCGGAGAGCACCTTGTCCACGTACATCGTGTGCATGAGAGGCTCGTCGTAGCCAGTCTGGAACTTGTCGGCGCAGATAAGGAAACGGAACGGGTCGGTCCGAATCTTCCCAGCGATGTCGCCGCTCGAGAAGCCGTTGAGCGACACCTCGCTGACCTTTGCGCCGCCGAAGTCGTGCTCGCCCGAGAATGCGACGATCGCCTGGTACGGACTCTTGCGCTCCACCAGGTACGCCTTGATGGCGTGGAAGTACTGGATGGCCCGCTCGATGCCGCTGGTGACCACCATCGCCCGTGCCTGCCCGCCGATCTTCCCGGCCGCGAGCACCTGCTCGTGGAAGTGGTCCACCATGATCTCGGCCTTGAGCCGG
>CAYSKR010000269.1:0-11156 GCA_964431675.1 uncultured Myxococcales bacterium | reverse complement strand
CCGGATTGTGCAGGGCGGATGCTACCGAGGCGGAGTGACCGCAAAGATCGAAAACATGTTTTGACGGCCCGCCGCCTTGCCAACTTGCTCGGCCAGATCCTTCTGCGTGGCGGTCAGACGCGCCAAGATCAGACGAATGTTGTTGTAGCGCTGCTTGTATTGCTCCATGCGCACCTGATCGGGTGACCCGGACATCACCGATTGCACCAGCGGCTGCGAGACGTCGATCGGAACCAGGGTGTTCATCTCGGGTTTTGGTGCGACCTTGCGGTTGGACCAGTTGGCACCGGTGTTGGCGCGAATCTGGAAGCCCTCGATCTGATCGGCGGCACATTCGTTGCCGCCACCCTTGCACACCGGCTTGCCCACCTCGACCAGCGTCGCGACCGTCAGCTTCCCCCGCGTATCGAAGATAACGCCGTAGTTCTTGCCGGCTTTTTCGTCGGCGGTTTTTGCGACCTGCGCTTCCAGCGACGGCTTGTCGGCCTTGGTGCGCTTGATGTGGCGCTCGACCTCGCCGTACAGCGCGATGGTGTCGTAGTAGTAGTTCATCAGCCGGTCGACGGTCAGCTCTTCGAGGCGGTAGTAGTCGGTGCGAAAAATCTTGGATGTGTCCGGGCGCGGATCCAGCTTGATTTGCTCAAGATCATCGATGAGTTTGGGATCGTACGACAGGGTGTCCAGGTGCGCGCCGTTCATGCGTTGCTGACTCATGGCGGCGGCCTGACCGACTTGCGTCAGGGTCTTGTGCATCTCGTCGAGCTCGCCCTTGATCTTCTTTGCGGCGACGTTGGCCGAGTTGTAGTTGGCGCGGCCCACGGCGGCGACGCCGAATCCCCAGCCCACAAGGCCGCCGACCGCGCCAAGCGCCAGCATGCCAAGAACAAGGATGGGCCCGCCGCGCGAGCGTACGTTTTCAACCGGGCCACCGTCCTGCACCGGACCGAGGTCGAACCCCCGTCCATCGCGCGGGCGCATCGCCGCGAACGGATCGTGCTGCGGCGCTGCGACCGGCGCGCGCGCCGACGCAACTGGCGGCTGGCGCATCGGCGCTGCTGCTGGCGGCGGAGTCTCGGGGTATGCGCTCATCGCTGCTTCGTCGGCCGCCGTGCGTGCGGGGCGGTGCGCTGCCGCGGCCTGGGCTCCGAGCGGCGGCGGCGGCGCGGCCGACATTCCCGCTGCGGGCGTCGTCGCGGGCGCGGGTTTGACCAACCCCAGGCGGGCCTTCAAATCCGAGATGTCTTTTGTGCCGACTGGCTTCCTCGGTTGTTCCAAGGGGTACCTCCGTTGAATAGTGGAAAGGCGCCCGGTCAGGTCAGGAGATCTTCACCGCACGAAAAGCGATGTCCTGGCCCCGGGCGACAAGCACAAACCGCACCATCCGGCACTCCCACTTTTCCTTAAGTCCGGCCTCGGCCAGGCGTAGCTTGGCCGTAAATAGGGGCACGCTCACACCGTCGGTCGGAACACCGCCACCTTGCAGCGCAGCGAGGTATTCATTAAACAGGCGCGGGTAGTACGCCGCCTCATGTTCCCCCGCCAGCGCCGCGCTGGTTTGGGGCGGCGCTGCGCCGTCCCCGTCCTGAATGAGCATTTGCTCGGCGCGCCACTTGCGGCTTTCCGCCTCGTCGTCCTCGACCACCTCTTCGTTCGGCTCGTCGCGGCCAAGCAGGCGCGCCAGCATGACGTTCAAGGCGTTGGACAGACCCTCGAAGTCAGGACCCACCGGCTTGAAGGTGTAGTCGATGTTTCCGTTGATAATCTCCGCCACGCCGCCTTCAATATTGTCGAGCGGCCGCTGGAAACGGCGAGACGTCAACACCGCCACACCCAAGGCGACGAGAATGGCAACGAGCCCAAACAGCACCACCTGCATGCCGACGCCACTGACGGTGTCCAGCGCATCCGACACCGAGGCCAGCAGGACGACGCCACTGCTCTTGTCGGCGAAGTTTCCCGGCAGCGGCGCTGCCACCATCGCGTACTTTCGGCCCTCGATGGTGTCGTGGAATACCTCGGTGGGCAGGCCCTTGGCCAGGGCGGTCTCTGCGATCTTTTTGTCCGACTGGAAAAGGAGCGTGTTGAGGAGTTGCGTTTTGGTGACGTCCTCCTTGGCGTTTTCGCCTTCGGCGGTGAAGCTCGACGCATGCACCTTGCCGCCGTGGAAATATCCGATGTGCGCGGCCAGCAACTCGTGCTTGTCTTGCGCTTGTTTTGCCGACAAAACGAAGCCAATCAGCAGTGCGCCGGTGATGGTTCCATCGGGCTTGGCAATGGGCGCGAGCGCCACCTGCGTCATCCGGCCGGTCAGTGTCCACACGTCCTTGACCGCTTCGCCCTTGAGGGCGCGCTCGACCGCGGGAAACTTCGAGCGCAGATCCTCGCCATACATCGCGTTGGGGTTCAGATCGCGGGCCAGCACCTTTCCGGTGGAATCCAGAATTGCCAGGATATCGGCCTTGCGGGACATCTTCTGCAGAGAGGCATTGATAACCTCGCACTCCTCGAAGGCGGCCTGCCGCCGGGCCGTCTCGTCGGGTTTGTCGGCAATCGCGACCACCGATGGCTGGCGCGCGCGGTCGGCCGCCAGGTTGGCGAAGTCGATGCCTTCGAGCCGACTGATCTGGTGGTAGAGGCGCTGGGCCCGGGAAACGCGGTCTTCCACGTCGCGGGTTATGGAACGCCTCAAATCCGCCGAAACGCCCAGGAAAATCGCCACCGTAACCGCAAGCAAGACTCCCGTGGCAGCAAGTCCAATCTTCATCCGATGCATTGATTTTCCTCGTGGTGGCTGGAAGTTCGGGAAAGCCTCGCACCAAGACGGTCTCGTCTGGCGAGCAGGTCGCGGGGCACCGAACGCGGCCGGAATATCAACACCGGCCGCGCGCCGAGTCAAGCGCGCCCCGGTTTTTTGACGAGTCGGCGATATTGCCTTACATGTAGGCAATGCGAAACGAACCTGCGAGGGATCTTGCGGCCCGCCGGGCGAGCATGTTCGCGGGTGGCGGCGAGTAGCGGGTGGGCGTCACCATCGGCCTGCAGGTATTGATCGACGAGCGCATGACCTTGTGCCGCGGCCGCCGCGTCGGCGTGCTGTGTCACCCTGCCAGCGTTGGTGCCGAGCTCGGGCACACCGTCGATCATCTGATGGCTGCGGGATGCAAGCCGACCCGCCTTTTTGGCCCTGAACACGGCGTGCGCGGCGAGGCCCAGGACATGGTCGGCGTCATCGCAGATCGCGACCCTCGCACTGGCACCGAGGTCGTTAGCCTTTATGGTGATTCATTCGAATCGCTGTCCCCGCAGCCCGGCCAGCTCGCGGGCCTCGACGTCTTGCTCATCGATCTGCAGGATGTCGGCAGCCGTTACTACACGTACATCTGGACGATGGCGCTGGCGATGCAGGCCGCGGCCAAGGTCGGCGTGCAGGTGGTGGTGCTCGATCGCCCCAACCCGCTTGGTGGGGTTGCCATCGAGGGCGGCGAGGTGGACGCGAGCTGCGAGTCGTTTGTTGGTCTGGGATCGATTCCGGTGCGGCACGGCATGACCATCGGCGAGGTGGCTCAACTGGTGCGCGCGGGCATGCCGTGGGGCGGACCCCGCTTCGCGTCGCCGCTCGACGTGGATCTGACGGTCGTGCCGATGCGTGGATGGCAGCGCAAGGATCACTTCGACGCGACCGGGTTGCCGTGGGTGCTGCCGTCGCCCAACATGGCGACGCTCGACACCGCGTTCGTCTATCCCGGGATGTGCCTCATCGAAGGGACCAACGTCTCCGAGGGGCGGGGCACCACGCGGCCGTTCGAGATCATCGGCGCGCCGTTCATCGACGGCCAGCGTCTGGCCGAGAGGCTGGCCGTGTACGATCTGCCCGGCGTTCGTTTTCGGCCGCTGCAGTTTGTTCCAACGTTCCACAAGCACGCGGGCAAATCCTGCGGCGGCATCCAGCTTCACGTCGTCGATCGAGGCACGTTTCGTCCCTACCGCACCGGCGTTGCGATCCTGCGCGAGCTGTATGCCCTGGGCGGTGAAGCCTTCCGCTTTAGAACGGAGACCTACGAATTCGTGTCCGACCCGCCCGCCATCGATCTGTTGACCGGGAGCGATGCGATTCGTCGCGGCATCGAGCGGGGCGAGCCGGTGCATGGCCTGGTGGCGACCTGGCTGCGCGGCGAGCGGGACTTTGCCGCGCGGCGCGCGCCCCACCTGCTGTATTCGTAGCGCGGCCCGGATCTTTTCGGGTAACGTAGGAGAATGCATGTCGCCCTGTTTGGGGGCAGCTTCAATCCGCCGCACATCGGTCATCAGCTCGCGGCGCTCTACGTGTTGCAGACCGAGGACGTCGACGAGCTGTGGTTCTTGCCCTGTTTTATGCACCCCTTCGCCAAGGATCTGGTGTCGTTCGATGAACGCCTGGCCATGTGCGCGCTCGCCGTTCGCGCGCTGGGGGGCCACGTCAAGGCCAGCGACTTCGAACGTCGGCTGGGCGGGGAAAGTCGGACGCTGCGCACGGTGCAAGGGCTGGCGGACGCTCATCCGGGTGACACATTTAGCTGGGTCGTGGGCTCTGACCTCGAGGCGGAGACCGCAACCTGGTACGGGGCCGAGGAATTGCGTCGATCGGTGCCATTCATCGTGGTCGGACGCGCTGGTGCCGAGGGTGGGCGACCGGTCGCCATGCCGGGAATCAGTTCCAGCGACGTGCGCGACCGTTTGCAGCGGGGGCAGTCTGTTCAGGCGATGGTGCCGCGCGTGGTACTCGACTACATCAGGCAAAGAAAGCTATATGGAGGCTGCACCCAGCCATGAGTGAACCTGACAAAAAAGAATCGCCAAGCGGCATGTTTCCGCGCATCACCGGGCCCGCGGAACCAACGGCTGCCGTTTTCATCATGGGCGCGGGCCTCGTCGGCACCACCCTTGCGGCGGCGCTGACGCGCGCGGGCGTGCCCGTTCTGGGCGTTCACGGGCGCGAAACTGGACTGACGCGGGTCGCAAGCGCCTTGACCGGGGTGCTGGGAAGCTCGGGGGAGCTGCCGAAGTTCGTGTCCGAGGCCGACGTGGTCATCATCTCGGTGCGTGACTCGCGCGTGCGGGAGGTGGCCGAGCGGCTGGTGAGCGAGAAGCGCCTGCGGCCGACGCAGATTCTGTTGCACACCTCTGGCGCACTGGCTGCGGGAGAAGTCCTGGCGGTTGCCAAGACGGCGGTCAAGGGCATCGGGACCTTGCATCCACTGATCGCCGTGACTGACGCTCCTGGCACGCTGGAGAATGTCCGTGGCGCGACGTTCGGCATCGAGGGCGACGAGCCTGCTCGCAAGGCGGCGCGGCGTCTGGCCGAGAGCATGGGCGGCCGTTCGCTGGAACTTTCCGCCGCTGCGATGGCGACCTACCACGCCGCGGCGGTGGTGGCGTCGAACTACGTGGTGGCGCTGGCCGACGTGGCGCGCTCGCTGCTCATCAGCGCTGGCGTTTCGGAGAGCGATGCGCTACCGGCGATCCTGCCTCTGATGGGAAGCGCGGTGCGCAACCTCGCCGAGGTGGGGCTACCGGCGGCGATGACGGGCCCGCTGGTGCGTGGCGACGTCGCCTCGATTGAACGGCACTGTGCGGCGCTGGCCAAGAGTGCGCCGGGCCTCCTCGACCTTTACCAGCGGCTGGGACAAGAGGCGCTGCGCGTGGCGCGGCAGCGGACCCCCGGCCTTGATGCCGACGCGGTGGAAAAGATGGCGGTGCTGCTTGGTGGCGGTGGCGCAGCCACGTCGGCCCGTTCGCGCGCGCCCGTGAAGGTGCCCGCGTCTCGCAAGGGCCGATGATCAACCTGCCCGCGGTGGCGCTACAATAGATCCCGTGCGACTGCGGGTCGTGTACGAGGATCCGGCTCGGCTGCTGGCGGCTCACGATGAACAATTTGTGCGCGGCGGCTTGTTCGTGTACACGCCGCCGCCCGCGAACGTGCAACTGCGGGACGCGGTCGACTTGAGCATCGTTCTGCCAGACGGGCAGGAGGTGTCCGTCAAGGGCGAAGTTTTGCAGGTGGCGGCGGGGTCTGGCATCGCCGTTGGGTTTGTCCTGGCGAGCGCGCCTGTGCTCAAGGCAGCGGTGGCAAAAGCGCGGGCGGAGATCGCTGCCCGACCGGCGGTGCCGGGCGAGACGCCGGTGTTTCAGCGGATGGAAGGCGCGACGGCGGCCGCAAAGGTTCAGCTCGCGCTGCACGGCAATTGCGACGAGAGGCTGGCCATCGTCCGTGATCTGAACAAGACGCTGCATGTACACGTTTTGCGCAACCCACAGATCAGGATGGAAGAGGTGGTGGTCATCGCGAAGATGGCGACCGTGTCGGCGGAGGCGCTCAAGACCATCGCCGAAAGACGCGAGTGGTTCGAACGCAGCGAAGTCGCCATCGCACTGGCGCGCAACCCCGCCGTTTCGCTTGAACATGCGATCAAGATGCTCGACCACATGCCCAAGAGCGACCTTGGGCGCATGGCGAAAGATCGCAACGTGCGCGGCCCGGTGCAGGCCGCCGCGCGGAAGAAGATGCTGCGTTAGGAAAAAAACGCCGCCCAGCACGCAACCGTGGACGGCCGTTGCCGATACACATACGTACTCAGAACTCGTACCCACAAACCATTTCAGGAGGATTCCGATGAACTCGATATCGTCGTCAGTGGCTCAGCCTTACGGTGGCATACAGGCGGGAGCGATGGATGAAGGAGGGCGCAAGCTTGATGTGTCGCCGGGCGAGGGGGAGGGAACGCTTGCTTGCCTGGTGGGAGGTGCAGACGGTGCCAATCTGCCGGCCATTGATTTTATGCCGACGGTCGATTCGGTCGATTCGGTCGATTCGGTCGATTCGACCGACGCGGCGAGTACGCCGGGAGCAGCGGCGGAACCAGGCCAGGCCCAGACCGGTGACGGCCTACTCCAGGGCAGCCGATTCCAGGAACCCTGGACTGGTGGTAGCTGGCTCGAGCGAGCCATGGAGTCCGTCATCAAGTTGATTTCCCCAGCGTCTGTGCCAGGCACGGAGTTGGGTACTGAGGGCGGTTTGCCGAATGATGCCGGTTTTCAGAGGGGGATCGGAAAAACCCAGGAGCAGACCGAATAACTTCGCAGCGCTGCGCTTGAAACGCCGGTCAAGGCGGGTCCATGAATGGACCCGCCTTGTGCGTCTTTAACTCGCGTTGCGGCACCGGTTGGGACTATCCTGCGGCGTCATGAAGACATCGCGAAAGGGTCGAGCCATCGTCGTGGCAGTTGCGCGTGGTCTGGCGCTGGCGCTTTTGTGCAGCGTTTCGCTGGACGCGCGGGCGGCGGTCAAGCCCGAGGACGTTTTCAAGGGCAAGATCATGATCACCGCGAGCCGCTTGCCGATGAAGTTCGCGTCACCCGGTGCTTTTATCGCGGCGGTCAATCGAGCCAAGACCGACAAGATCTGGCCCAAGGAAGAAAAGGGCAACGACCACGCGGTGTGGAGCCTCGACTACATCGCGTTTTTCGCGCAACCGCTCAACGACAACGAAGTGCAGCTTAAGTTTTTCGAGATCACGGGCGGAACGCACCGTTTTGTCGCCGGGGACCAGCAGTACACGCGCGAGAAGGGCACCCGGGTGTTCGCGTCGAACATCACGGTGCAGAAGCCCGATTTCGACACCAACCACAAGTACATGATGACGCTGGAGTCCGGTCGGCGGATTCTGGCAACGGCGACTTTCTGGCTACGCGGCAAGGGTCCGAATTACAGTGGCAAGGTGGAATTCTCGAACGAGGAAGCCAAGCAGCGCTGATGGGCGAAGCCAGACTGCGGTGGGGGGCATCCCAGGCTTGCCTGGTGGGGCTGATGGTTGCGGCGAGCGCTGGTCATGCGCGCGCGGCTGCCAAGTCATTGCCCATTGCTGACATCGAGCGACTCACGGCGACGCTTGGGGGCGATGACGAGGCCCGAGCCGTGCTCGCGGCGAAGCAGCTTGGCGAGTCCGGCGCAGCAAACGCGGTCGCTCCGTTGGTCGATGCCCTGTCGGTCGGGACAACGCCGGTCACTGCCGCCGAGGTCATCGGCGCGTTGCAGAAGCTGCACGACGTTCAATCGCTGCAGATCCTCACGCTTTACGCGGGCAATCGCAACGTGCCGGTGCGGCGCGCGGCGGTGGCAGCACTGGGTGCCATCAACGATCCCCGGGTCACCGGAACGCTGCTCGAGCGCCTGGGCGACGTGGCGATCGAGGTGCGCGCGGCGGCGGCCGATGCTCTTGCGGCGCGCCAGGAGAAACTGGCGATGCCAAGGTTGCTCAAGCTCGTGGGCAAGAGCGATTCAGGCGTGGCAGTTCCGCTGGGGAAGTTGCTGCCGATGGACGACTTGCCGCAGTTGATCGAGATATCGGGGCGCGTGGAGGGGCGGGTGATGGCGACGGTGTTCACCGAGTTGCTCCGGCGCTCAGACGCGACTGACTCCGCGCGGCTCGACGTGGTTCGCGCGATGGCGCGCGATCCTGGGGCGGCGGCGACGGCGGCCCTGCGTGACTACGTGCGGTCGGTGCCACAGACCGAGAAGCGCGCATCGCGAGACGAGGCGCAGAAGCTTGTCGGAGGGCGAAAATGACCGGCCATCGACCACGTACTCCGGCATCCGCGGCGGTCTTGCTGCTGACCTTCGCCGCCTGCACGGCCACCACGGCCCAGGATGCTTTTCGCGGCGCCGGCGATCCGGCCCGGGTGCGCGCTGCACTGTCCAAGCTCAAGGATCCGGGCCGTCGGCCCGCGAACGCTGCGGGGCGGGCCATGGTCTTCCTGGTCACGTCGGGGGTTGGCTCCGTGCGGTCGGAGATCTTGGCCTGCGACATTGAAGCAGGCTCCGTGCTTTGGCGGCAGAGCGCCGATGTGACCGGTCGAGTGGCGACCGGGAGCAAGTCGCTTATCGTTGCGGAGCGCGATGAAGGGAAGCAGCCGATCTTGACGGCGCGCGATCTGCGCGACGGCAAGGTTCTTTGGCGGCAAGCACTCGATGCCGGCCAGCGCCGCGTGGGTTACGCAGCCGATGGCGATGACGCGTACGAGGTGATCGAGGAAGCTTCAGCAACTGGTCCGAACCGCCAGGTCACCCTGGTGGCCTACGACGCGAGTTCCGGGTCGGTTCGTTGGCAATCGAACCTGGTCGGCGAGGCGGGGGCACCGGCTGCGCGGGGCGGGCTCTTGGCGTTGCCGCGCCGGTCGCAGTTCGTGACGCTCATCGATGGTGCGACGGGCGATGTCATGGCCGATATTCTGTCGCGCGACCTTGCGGCCAGCTTCGTGCAGATGCTGCCCGAGGGTTTGTTTTTTGGCTCGCGTGGCGTCTTCCTGGCGTCGTCGGCGACCGCGATGGGATCGCGCCAAGCCACGGGTTACATGCAAGCCAAGTTGCCGCCGTTCGTCCGGCCGCTGTACCACCGGGACATGTACCGTGCGTTCGAGGGTGATTACTCGGCGGTGGATCGAAATCGAGTCCTGTGGCGCGTGAACGTGGGTGGGGCGACGCCGACCTTTTCCGGGGGCGCGGTGGTCGTCCACCATTTTCGTTTCTTCTTTTCGTTCGATGCCGCCACCGGTGCCCTGCGCTGGGCCTACCGTGAACCGCGCGCCGACATCGTCGCGGCCGAGCACCTCGGCGCGCGCATCGTCTTCGTGACCAGCGACGCGGAGGTAGGCTCGGTGGATGCAGCGACGGGTGGATTGATTTTCCGCACTTCAATCAAGGCGCTCGCTGGTCAGCCGTGGTCGCTGCGCGGTGCCACGTTCGATGCCGAAGGCTTCTCCGGCGTGGGGGGATCGACCACCAAGGCGCGGGCCCTGGCCGACGTTCTGGCGGAGGTGGCGTGGGAGAACGACACCCGGTTCTCGGAGGCGAAAGTCTTTGCCGTGTCCGAACTGGCCAAGCTGCCTGGCAAGCAGGTGACCCGCGACCTGTTGCGGGCACTATCGGGCAACGGCGGCGACTTGCCGACAGTGGTGCTTGCCCGCGTCGTCGAAGCGCTCATGAAGCGCAAGGATCCAGATTCGATCGAGTTGTACATCGAGGCACTCAAGTCTCACCCCGACACGGTGGAGGACCGGCGGCCGGGCCGGCTGGACGTGCTGGCAAACGCCGTCGGTGCCCTGGGTGTCAGGCAGGCGGTGCCCGCGCTGGTCGAGTACCTGCGCTTGCCCGAGACGGATCCGGACATGGTGCGCTCGGTCGCGGATGCGGTATTGGCACTGCAATCTGCCGATGCCGTGGACCCGTTTTCGGACTACCTGGTGCAGTACCGCGCGGATCCTGCGTTTGCAGCGCGCCCGGCACCATTGATTGCGGCCTGCGACGTCTTGCTGAAACTCGGTGGCCCGGCGTCGCGGACCCTGATGCTGTTCCTGGCCGAGGATGCTCGAACCGTCGAGCCGGTGCGGGCGTACTTGCAACGAGCGATGGGGCAAGCCGGGGATCCCGCGCGTCAGGGATCGCAGTAGTTCAAGGTCGCAGGGTCGCGCCCAGGGGTGCGGGGGTGCAGGGTCGAAAAGCGTGCTACGCTGCCGCGCTCCATGCGAGACCATGTTCTTTCCTCGTCGGCTTTTCTTGTCGCCAGTGCCGTTCTGGCCACGGGTTGTGATGGCGGTGCGAAGGAGCTGACCGCCAGGCTATCAGAGGCCAACGATCGGGTGATTGAGTGCAAGAAAGGCGCGAGCGAGTTGCGCAGCCAGGTTTCGTCGCTCAAGCGTGAAGTTGCGCGGGCGCTTGCGAAACCGAGCAGCATCCAGTTGCAGGATCCGGAGATCATCGAGTTGGTGGCCGATCTGCGCAAGCAGGCGGGAGCGACCGATGAAGTTCTGCTGGGCAAGGGTGCGCTGGATCCGAAAGTGGCGAGCAAGGTGGTCAAGGGCGGCGCCCAGATGCTTCAGATCTGCTACGAGCGCGCGTTGAAAAAGAGCACGAGCCTGCAGTACCAGGCCGGTCTCGGGGTGGTGCTCGGCGTGACGGTCAAGCCCACAGGTATCGTTGAGGAGGTCGACGTCCGTCCTTCGGTCGACCACGGCATGACCGAGTGCATCCGCGGTGCCGCCATGCGCTGGAAATTCCCCAAGTTTGCCGGCGACTCCGTGACCATCGAACAGAAGATCACGCTGACGCCAAAGACCTGACGCGT
>CAYSKR010000268.1:0-5060 GCA_964431675.1 uncultured Myxococcales bacterium | reverse complement strand
AAGGACTTCTCGCCGCTGCCAGATGGACTCGAGGCGCAGCTCCCGGACGACTTTCTGTGCCACCTATTCGACCTGGGCCAGGACGTGTTCGTCGACATGATCCGTGAGCAGGCTGCGGACCTCACCAGGCCGCCGGTGAGCTTCGAGGATCTCCTGGATCGACTCGCACGCATAGACATAGACGTGTCCATTTAGTCCGACACCGCGAGGCGGCGCACGAGTTCCCGGATGCGGTGGTCGCCACCCGTGTCACGGGCGCGCCACTCGACCCCGAAGCCGGGCTCTCCATCCAGAGAGCCAATCCACGCCACGCGCGCGGCGAAGGACATCGCAACCTCGGCACCCGGAGGCAACACCTCAAGAATCACCTCGCGGCCATGGTCGGCCGGCTTGCGCGTGACGACGAACGCCCCGCCCTGCCCGACGTCTCGCAGCGTCCCGTGCGACTCGGACCGGACACCGGGCACACGCCAGCAGACCGGCACCGACAGGGGCAAGCGATCATGCCTCCTGCGCGTTTTGGGAGAAACTCCGCCGCGCGCCGATTCCAGCAGATAGTCCACCTTGGCTCGTTCCGACGCCTGGAACTCCACCGCGATCCCGGCGCGAATCTGCACCAGGTGTTTGCCGGGCCTGGTCCAGGCCACCCGACCGCGCAGCACCACCGCCGGACGTCGGCGACCGACCTTGACCCTGACCACCGCCGGCGCGTCGGTCGCCGCCTGGCGGCGCGTGGGACAGAACACGCCCCCGTGCGCAAACGATGCATCGTACTGCTGCAAGAACGATTCGCGGTTTCGCACCACCAGCTCCACGCTTCGCAGCTTGCGCGAGCGGGTTCCGACGGCTGGGCTTGCTTTCATGTTGGCGGCAGGCATTCTGCGATCTTCCGTCAGGAAATCCAACGTGGCAAACCGCGCGTACACCTCTGATTTCGACTACGCCTTGCCGCCCGGTCGCATCGCAACCCACCCCTGCCCCGAGCGCGACGGCTCCCGTCTGTACATCCTGGATCGCACCACCGAAGCGCGCCAGCACGCGTTCTTCCGCGACCTGCCGACGGTGCTGGCCCCTCGATCGCTGCTGGTGCTGAACCAAACCCGCGTGATCCCCGCACGGCTGCGCGGAAAGAAGACCTCGGGCGGGGCCGTCGAAGTGTTGCTGGTGCGGCCGTTGCGTGCGTCACCCGCGGACCATGAGTCCTTCGACGAGGACTGGGAAGTCCTCGCACGGGGGGCGGGCGGAATGCCCCAGGGCACGGCGCTCCGGTTCGGCGACGCGTTGCACGCCGAGATCCTCGAACACGGCCTGCGCGGATCGGCTCGAATGCGATTCGTCGGCCGGGGCGCAAGGACTCTGCTCGAAGCAGCCGAGCACATAGGCGAGCTGCCGCTGCCGCCGTACATCGAAACGGCCCGAAAGCACGAGGCGGCGGCAATCGGCACCGACGATCGAGATCGCTACCAGACGGTGTTCGCGCGTGAACCCGGCGCGGTGGCGGCGCCCACCGCTGGCCTGCATTTCACCCCGCGCCTCCTCGCCGACGTGCAGGGCGCCGGGCACGAGATCGCAGCCATCACCCTGCACGTCGGCCCGGGCACCTTCCGTCCCGTCGAAACCGACGATCCGACAGAGCACGTTCTGGACACCGAACGCTATGAAGTTTCTGCCCAGGCAGCGATGGCCATCAATCAGGCACGCGCAGAGCGCAGACCGATTGTTGCCGTGGGCACGACGGTGGTGCGCACCCTCGAAAGCGCGTTTGACTCCGGTGCCGTCCGCGCGGGCAGCGGTGAAACGAGCTTGATGGTTCTGCCCGGATTCACTTTCCGCGTGGTCACCGACCTGGTCACCAACTTCCACCTGCCCCGGTCCACCTTGCTGATGCTGGTGGCGGCGCTCGCGGGAAAAGAGCGCATTCTTGCCGCGTACGCCGACGCGATCGAAAGCGGTTATCGTTTCTACAGCTACGGCGACGCCATGTTCATCCGCAACGGAATCCAACCATGACCGCCGCGCCTTTTCGCGTGCTGGCCACGGCAGGCACCGCTCGCGCCGGCCTGCTGCAAACCGCCCACGGCCCGGTGGAAACGCCGGTGTTCATGCCCGTGGGCACGCAGGCAACGGTCAAGGCGATGGGGCCCGACGATCTGTCGATGCTCGATGCGCGCATCATTCTCGGCAACACCTACCACCTGGGAATAAGGCCGGGGGCCGAACTCATCGCGCAGCTCGGCGGACTGCATCGCTTCATGGCGTGGCCGGGCGCGATCCTGACGGACTCGGGCGGCTACCAGATCTTCAGCCTGGCGGGGCGGCGCACCATCGACGAGGACGGCGTGACTTTCCAGTCGCATCTGGACGGCAGCGAGCAGCGTTTCACCCCCGAGCGAGCGATGGCCATCCAGGCCGCCCTGGGCAGCGACATCGCGATGGCATTCGACGAATGTCCCCCCGCCGACGCTCCGCCGGACGCACTGCAAGCGGCGGTCGACCGAACGACGCGCTGGGCGCAGCGTTGCCTGGCCACGCCCGCGGCCACGGGCCAGCTTCGTTTCGGCATCGTGCAAGGGGGCACGGACCTCGCGATGCGACGCGCGCACCTGCAGCAGATTGCGGACCTGCCATTCGACGGCGTCGCGCTGGGCGGATTCAGCGTCGGCGAGCCGCCACCGCAGATGCACACCGCCGTGGCCGCGATCGCACCCCTGATGCCCGAGGCTCGACCGCGCTACCTGATGGGCGTCGGCACGCCCGTCGACCTGCTCACCGCCATCGACTCGGGCGTGGACATGTTCGACTGCGTGATGCCGACCCGCAACGCGCGCAACGGACATCTGTTCGTCAGCCCGGCGGCCGGTGGCGGACGCATCAACATCGCCAACGCCGCGCATCGCACCGACCCACGGCCGATCGATCACACTTGCCCGTGCCTCGCGTGCGGCTCGTTCTCCCGCGCGTACCTGTCGCACCTGTTTCACGCCAAGGAGCTGCTCTATTACCGGCTCGGAACGCTGCACAACTTGCGGCACTACCTTGATTTGGTGCGTGGGGCGCGGCTGGCGATCATCGACGGCCGCTGGCCGCGCTACCTCGCCGATCACGCCCGGCTTGGCGACCACGCGACTTCCTGCTAAACGCGAGGAACCATGGCCAAACGAGTGGGCGTTGTGCTGGCGGGTTGTGGCAACGCGGACGGAACCGAGATCCGCGAGGCGGTGCTGACGCTGCTGTCGCTCGAACGGTCCGACGCGCTGATCATCTGCGCCGCGCCCGACGTCCAGCAGACCGGAATCGTCGACCACCGCACCGGTGCGATCACGGCGGCAGCCACAGGGCGCAACGTTCTGGCCGAGTCGTCGCGCATCGCGCGCGGCGCCATCCGGCCGCTGTCGGACCTGTCGATCGACGACGTCGATGCGCTGATTTTTCCCGGTGGGAGGGGAGTCGGAACCGTGCTGTCCGACTACGCGACCAGAGCCGAGTTGTGCGCGGTCAACCCCGACGTCGTCCGTCTGCTCAAAGGATGCCTCGGTTCGCATCGACCGATGGGGTTCATTTGCCTCGCGCCCATCCTGGCCGCGCGGGTGCTCGGGCCCGCGGCCGGCGTACACATCACCCTTGGGCCGCGCGGCACCGCACCGTTCAAGCACGCCACGATCATGGGTGCCGACGTGCGCCCCTGCCCGGTGCAGGAGATCTTCATCGACAAGAAGAACCGCGTCGTCACGACGCCCGCGTACATGTACGACGACGCCCGCCTGCCCACCATCGCACACGCCATCGAACAACTTGTCCGCACGGTGCTATTGCTGGCCCGGGAACAGCGGCGGCCGGGTCAGACGCCCGCCCCCGCCCCCGCGCCCCCACCAAAACCACGATCGACCACGGCTCCAAAACCCCCCGTGCCCCCGCCAGCCGTTCAAGCGCCAACCGTACAAGCGCCAACCGTTATCGTCCGAACGCCTATTCGAGGCCCCGGTTCCGCTTGATCTGGCCCAGCGCCTTTTGATACTCGACCTCCCAGGTCGAGGTACCTTCTTCGAGGTTCTTGATGCGTCGGCGAACCTCGGCGTCGATCTCGTCCTCGACCATCATGTGGCGCTTGAGGATGTCGGCCATCCGGCGACGCATGATGGAGTCGTCGACAAAGACCTCCTCAATGTGCGGCGACTGCATGAAGGACTCTATCATCTGGGCGGTCATCCATTCGAGGCCGTCGTCGCCGAGGCCGAAGCCCTTCTCTCCGGCCAGCGCGCGCTTGACCTTGCCGAATTGCTCGTACGGCAGATTGCGCTTGGACAGGACATCCTTGGTCTTCTCCGTGATCTCGCGATCAAGGCGCACGTACTCTTTAAGCACCGCCTGCACGTCCAGTTCCGCTTCCGCAGGGTCGGTGACGGCGATGTCACCCTCGTCGACGAGGGTCTTCACGATTTCTGCTCCGATGACTGGTATTTTCCCGCTGTAAAGTCGCATTCTTACCGTGGCGGGTTTATATAGGGCACACCGGCACGGGCACAAGACGTTTCGTCGATTTCGTCAGCGGGGCGGTGTCCGTGACAAAATCGGGCCTGCCCAAACCCTTGACAGGCAACGCGGGCTGAGCAAGATCGCTCGCTCGGCCGACTGGCCGACGGCGGGTTAGCTCAGTTGGTTAGAGCAGGCGTTTCATACGCGCCGGGTCCGGGGTTCGAATCCCTGATCCGCCACCACCCCAAAAACGTCGCGTCAACGCGACATCAAAAGCTCAACCTGCGGCAAAAACCAGGACGAAGCAGCTACTTCTTGGCGGTACCGCTCTTGACCGCAGCCGCAGGCACGGCAGCGGGCGCAGTGGCAGCAGCAGGTGCAGCTGGAGGCGCGGGCTCGGCTACCGGAGCGGCGGGGGCTGCCGGGGCACCCGGGCCATCGCCCTCGGGAGCTCGGTCCCACTTGTCAACGCGGCCAGAACCGGTCGTGTCGTAGCCGATGCGATCGAGCTTGTCGCCTTCGTAGTAGTCCCATTCGTCGACGCGGCCATCGCCGTTGTTGTCGCGCTCGATGCGAACCAGTTTTCC
>CAYSKR010000267.1:0-3678 GCA_964431675.1 uncultured Myxococcales bacterium | reverse complement strand
TCCCGTCGGAGAAAGTGGCTCGGTGGCGCGGCTTTGCCGGGGCACCGAGCGGGGGTTTGGGGGGACGCAGAGGCAAAAGACAGCGACGGGACGGAGCTGGAAGGGCATGGCGCCGGGCGGTCCCCCCATGTGAACGGTTACGAAGATTCCATTGTTTGGGTCGACCAGCAGATCACGTGTCTTTGACGACAGCCGTCCCGGGCTGGTGGCGGCGAACAGGACAGCACACGTGTCCAGGAGAATGTTCACGGCAACGGATCCACATCGTCTCGCAGGGCATTCCAGTGATCGGCAGGGACGGCGGGACCGGTCACGGCACCGTGGAGCTTGACCTTGCCGCGATCGAATCCGAGCTTGGTCCGATTGCGTTGCAGCGGCAGCGCGGTGATTCGAGCGACGGCCACGTTGCGCCGGCAGATGGTCAACTCATCACCTTTCTCGACCGCGTCGAGATACTCGCTGAGGTGGTTTTTCAGGTCGGCCACGTTCACGCTCCGATACATGGCCATAAAGATAGCTATAATCATAGTCATAGTCATCTGCAAGGCTATGGACAAGGGACATATGGGGCCCACCTGTCGTGTACATCTTTCACGCCATGGGATTTTCGATAATACGCATAGTATTATCCCGTCATGCTCGCGCGACATATTTCCCACGAGGAGGCCCGCAAGAAGAAGCCTTCCACGCGCAAACCAGGCAAGCGGGTCATTGTCAATCGACTTGCTATCTCGTTCGACGAACCGCTTGCCCGGCAGGTGCGCCGCGCCGCAAGGAGCCAAACCGGTGGCAACGTCTCCGCCTGGCTGGCCATTGCCGCGCGTGAGCACTTGCGACTCGCCGCGATGCAGCGTGCCCTTGATGACTTCGAGGCACGACACGGAAAGCTGACCCAGGCTGAGATGGATGAAGCGGAGCGAATGTGGCCGAAGGGATGACCTTCGACAGCGGGGCGCTCATCGCCGCCGAAAAGGGTGACCGCCGTTTTTGGGCGCTGTGGAATCTCGCGCGCGCCCGTGGTGCCCGGGTCACGGTGCCAGCGCCGGTTCTGGCTCAGGTGTGGCGACGAAACAATCCCGTCGTCGCTCTGGTCCTGCAGGGTTGCGACGTCAGTATCCTCGATGAGCACGAGGCGAAACGAATCGGCAGTCTGCTGGACAAGAGTCGAACCGCGGACGTCGTTGACGCTGCGGTCGTCGTGGGCGCCAACGGCCGTCACGACACCCTGATCGTGACCTCGGACCCCGGTGATATCGGTCGTCTTGTCAACGCGTCGGGAAATCAGAGCATCAAGGTTCAGGCAGTCTGACTGCGCTGAGATCCCTTACCAGGGTAGGTCCGTCGAGCCCGGGTGCGAAGCGGCGAAGCCCTCGACGCCTTGTTTCCAGACGACGTCGCTCCACAGGATCTGCGCCGGGGAGCGGTGGAGCAATGGTCGCCCTTATGCACCAATCCCGGTCAGGCGCGGGCCTTTCGGCGTTTTCCCGGGTTCTGGGCTGGCGCTTGCCCGGCGGTTTCGGCGATCGGCTGTTCCCACAGCCTCATGCCCGTCGGATCCTGCCGGTAGCGTTTGAGCAAGCTCACGAACAGGCCCGAGGCCAGCAGGGTCGCCACGATGCCGATGAACTGGGACGTTGACAAAGGACCGACGCTGCCGCGCTGATCGTCGTCGCGGAACACCTCGATGATGGGCCGCAGGATGCCGTAGCCCACGACCCAGGCCACGAACACCTCACCCGAGAACTTGCGCGCTTTTCGCCGCCACAGGCAAAACGCGAAGATGCAGAGGGCCGCGATCATTTCGTAGACCTGCGTCGGGTGAATCGGATACGAGTGCAAGGCGTCCTTCGCCAGGCCGAAAGTTTGCACGTGGTCCTTCCAGGCGGGCGCGTCGCGCGGGAACGTGATGGCCCACGGCAGCTCCGTGCGCTTGCCATAGTCGCATCCGAACAGCAGGCAGCCGATGCGCGTGATGGCGGTTCCCAGCACCACGGACGTCGACGACGCGTCGGCCCACTGAAGCAGCGGAATCTTGCGTTTGTGGCAGTTGTACCAGCTTGCGAGGAAGCCACCGATGAGGCCGCCGTAGGCGACCAGACCGCCTTTCCACACCTTGAAGATGTCGATGAAGCTATCGAACTCGCGGTACTGCACGATGATGTACAGCACCCGCGCGCCGACGATCGCCCACACCGCGGTCCACATGTAGATGGTCGCGGCCTGCTCCTGCGGAATGCCGTCCTGCTTGGCGAAGCGCATCGCCAGAAACCAGCCGACGATCATCGAGCTCCCCAGCATCACGCCGTAGGAATAAATCGGCACCGGCAGCCAGATCTCGCGCCACAGGCCCGGCGTGGGGATCCATGACCCCGCGCGCAAACCGAGCAGCAGCCACGCGGCACCCAGCAACGTCAACGCGGTGGACGAGCGGGGTGCCTTCGGATCTTTCCGGCGCTCCCGCACTTCACGGACGAACGATCCCACCGCGAGCAGCAACGCGACGACGAAGAGCAGCTTGCTCGGAATCTCGATCAGGATCGGGCGCATGCGGTGGCCGTTCTACCGCACAATTCCGCGCTGCGCTTGTTTGAGTGTGGCGGGCCGTGCGGCAGCCGCCGACCGCCTAGTTTTTCGAGGCGTCCGTGTACTCGGCGTCGATGACGTCGTCCTTGCCGCCGCTCCGCGATGCGCTGCTCGCGGCGTGATCTGCACCTTCCGGTGCCCCACCGGCCCCCGCCTGAGCGCCCTCGGTGCCGCCCGCCGCCTTGTACAGCGCCTCGGCCATCTTGTGCGACGACTTTTGCAGCTTCTCGAACTCAGTCTTGAAGATCTCCGCGTCGGTCGCGTCCTTGTTGGCCTCAAGGACCGCGCGTGCGTCCTTGAGCGACACCTCCAATGCGTCGCGCTCGGCTGCCGGGATCTTGTCCTTGTTCTCGTCGAAGTGCTTGCCGACGCTGAAGGTCAGCGACTCAAGCTGGTTGCGCGCCTCGATGGCCTCACGCCGCTTCTTGTCCTCCGCCTCGTTCGCGCTGGCCTCTTTGACCATGCGCTCGATGTCGCCCTCGGACAGGCCCGACGACGCGGTGATGGTGATCTTGGTTTCCTTGTTCGAGGCCTTGTCCTTGGCCGACACGTTCACGATGCCGTTGGCGTCGATGTCGAACGTGACCTCGATTTGCGGCACGCCGCGCGGCGCCGACGGGATGCCTTCAAGGCCAAACTTGCCGAGCAAGCGGTTGTCATTGGCCATCGGGCGCTCGCCCTGGAAGACCTTGACCTCGACCGACGTCTGATTGTCCGCCGCGGTCGAGAAGGTTTCGGACTTCTTGGTCGGAATCGTGGTGTTGCGCGGAATCAGGTTGGTCATCACGCCGCCGAGCGTCTCGATCCCCAGCGACAGGGGCGTGACGTCGAGCAGCAACATGTCCTTGACCTCGCCCGAGAGCACGCCCGCCTGCACCGCCGCGCCGAGCGCGACGACCTCGTCGGGATTCACGCCCCTGGGCGGCTCCTTACCGAAGAACTCCTTGACCATCGTCTGCACGAGCGGGATGCGCGTCGAGCCGCCGACGAGCACGACCTCCTGGATCTCGCTCGCGGTCTTTCCCGCGTCCGCGAGCGCGCGCTTGGTGGCCTCGAACGAGCGCTCGACGAGATCCTCGATCATCTGCTCGAGCT
>CAYSKR010000266.1:0-24116 GCA_964431675.1 uncultured Myxococcales bacterium | reverse complement strand
CTGCCGTTCCAGCGCCGAATGGTGCCGCTATTACCCACGGCCCAGACATCGGTTGCCCCGCTGCCCCAGACGGCATTAAGGTTCTCGGTCGTTCCGCTTGCAACCGCCACCCAGGCGCTGCCGTTCCAGCGCGCAATGGTGCCGCTATTACCCACGGCCCAGACATCGGTTGCCCCGCTGCCCCAGACGGCATTAAGGTTCTCGGTCGTTCCGCTGGCAACCGCCACCCAGGCGCTGCCGTTCCAGTGGTGGACCACATTGCCCGTGCCCACTGCCCACACGTCGTCTGGCCCGCTTCCCCACACACCGTTTAGTTGCCCTAGCCCTATTGTCAAGACCGACCAAGAACTCCCGTTCCATCGCGCTACGGCTTTGACGTTGGCGCCCTCCTGGTCCCCCACGGCAACAACATCGTTCGGACCGCTTCCCCACACGGCGTTGAGAGCGCCTATGCCACCGGTCGATCTATTCGTCCATGTCGTGCCGTTCCATTGCATAACGCCGCCGCCCCGGCCCACCACCCAGACATCGTTCGCCGCGCTGCCCCACGCACCATTGAGTTGGGCACCGACGACCGGCATAGATATATTTGACAGTGTGCTTCCGTTCCAGCGTGCGATAGCCCCACTGACGCCTACGGTCCAGACATCGTTTGCGCCGCTTCCGAACATCCCAAGGAGGAATTGGCTCACGCTGTTTGTAACCAACGACCAAGAAATTCCATCGAAATGCCGGACGCCAGCACCCACCGCCCACACATCGTTCGCCCCGGTGCCCCACACCGCTTGGAAGAACCCGGTCGTGCCGCTTGTCATCGGGGTCCACGCGGCACCGTTCCAGCGCAGGATAGTGCCGCTGCTGCCCACGACAAACACGTCGTTCACGCCGCTGCCCCACAGGGCCTGCAGGTTGCGGGTGCTGCCGCTCGGGACCGCGGACCACACAGCGCCGTTCCAGTGCAGAATGACGCCCCCGTCGCCAGCAGCCCAAACATCGTTCGGGCCGTTGCCCCAGACGCCCCGTAGTATCGTGGTGATGCTGCTCGGGACGACGGACCACGCGGCACCGTTCCAGCGCAGGATAGTGCCGGCCGATCCGACCGCCCATATGTTGTTTGGCCCGGTGCCCCACACACCCCGCAAGTTCGTGCCCGTGGGACTGGCGACGCTCGACCAGCCGATGCCGTTCCAACGGTAGATCGTACCGCTGGTGCCCACTACCCACACGTCGTTGCTCGCACTGCCCCATACCGCGAGGAGCAACTTGGTGCTATCGCCGAGAAAGGTAGACCATGCGCTGCCGTTCCAGCGCAAGATCGTGCCAGTGCTCCCGGCCGCCCAAAGGTCCGTGGGCGAGGCCATCCAGACGCTCGTGAGATCGCGCCCTTGAGGCAGGGGATGCGACCAGCACCAGCTACCCGGGACGCAGGCCCGTTCACTGGGGTCGGTGCCCCCGGCGCACACATTTGCCGTGCCCCCGCCGCCGCAGGTTGCTGGTGGTGTGCAGGTGCCGCAGTTCGTCGTTCGCGGTGTGCCGCAATTGTCCGTACCGCTCACCGAGTCGCAGTTCTTCCCGACCCGCGTGCAGAACGCCGTGTTGCTCTCCGCCAAGCAGCCACACACATTTACCGTGACCGCACCGCCGCAGGTCTGCGGTGGTGCGCAAGTGCCGCAGCTCGCGGTTCGCGCCGCGCCGCAATTGTCCGTACCGCTCACCGACCCGCAGTTCTTCGCCAGCCGCGTGCAGAACGCGGGGTCGGTCTCGGGCGTGCATGCGCCGCCGCCACAGACGTTGGTCATGCCCCCACCGCCGCAGGTCTGCGGTGGTGCGCAAGTGCCGCAGTCCGTCGTTCGGGCCGCGCCGCAGTTGTCCGCATCAGTCACCGACCCGCAGTTCTTCGCCAGCCGCGTGCAGAACGCGGGGTTGGTCTCCGTGGTGCAGCCGCAGGCATTGGCCGTCCCTCCGCCGCCGCAAATTTGCGGCGCGGCACATGCACCGCAGTTTGCCGTCCGGGACTGCGCGCAGTTGTCTATCGCGGTGACCGCGCCACATTGCGCGCCAAGCCGAGCGCAGAACGCCGCGTTGCTCTCCCCCGCACAGCCGCAGACGTTGACGACCCCAGCGCCGCCGCAGGTCTGTGGTCCTGCACACATGCCGCAGTCCGTCGTTCGCGCCATGCCGCAGTTGTCCGGCGCGCTCACGGTGCCGCAGTTCTGCCCGAGTCGTGCGCAAAATGCCGCGTTGGTCTCCGCGGTGCAGAGCCCACAAACGTTCGGCGTGCCGGCGCCACCACAGGTTTGTGGGACGGCACAGACACCGCAGGTAGTGTTTCGCGGGTTGCCGCAGTTGTCCGCAGCGTTGAATTGCCCGCAATTTTTCCCGAGCCGCGCGCAGAACGCCGCGTCGGCCTCAGCCGTACAGCTCGGCGGGCATGTCCCGCAGTTGGCGACCCGCGTGCGACCGCACATGTCGGTTCCGGAGGCTGATCCGCAGGTGAATCCAAGGCGGCTACAAAATGCCCCGTCCGTTTCCGCCGTGCAGCCACAGACATTGGCCATCCCTCCGCCGCCGCAGGTCGAGGGCCCCATGCATGCGCCGCAATAGACCACGGTGCGAAACGCGCCACAGGTATCGGTCGCCATCATGGCACCGCAGTTCTTTCCGAGCCGCGCACAAAGCGCCTGGTCGGACTCGGGCATACAGCCACAAACGTTCGGCGCGCCACCGCCGCCGCAACCTTGGGGAAACGGACACGATCCGCAGGTCGCGGTCCGAGAGCCGCCACAATTATCCATGGCCGTGAACGATCCACAGGTCTTGCCTTGCCGCGCGCACAAGGCAGCATCGGTCTCCGGCATGCACCCGCATGTGTTCGGCCTGCCACCGCCGCCGCAGGTATTGGGCGAAGCGCAGTTACCACAGAAGGCAGTGCGACCCCGCCCGCAGTTGTCAGGCGCATTCAACGACCCACAGGTTGCGCCCTGGCGTCTGCAAAAAGTATCGTCGCTTTCGGGCGCGCACCCGCAAACATTCGGTGTGCCGCCGCCCCCGCAAGTCTCGGGCGCACCGCAATTGCCGCAGTCCTCACCGCGGAAGCGGCCACACTTGTCGAGCCCTGTCACCGTCCCGCAAGATGCGTTCTGGCGTTTGCAGAAGTCCGGGTTCGCCTCGGGGGTACAGCCGCACATATTGGGCGTGCCGCCGCCGCCACAGGTTTCCGTCCCGGAACAGAAACCGCAGTTGATCTTTCCGCCGCAGCCATCGTCCAAAGAGCCGCAATTCTGTGCGAAACACAGCCGCCGGACACAGGGGGCACCAACGTTGGGACTGGCTGCGGACGCGGCATCGCCGACGTCCCCACTGACGAACGGTGCCCCCGCCGTGCCAGGGTTCGAGGATAGGCAGCCCGACAGCACGACGAACATGCACGTTATCACCACCGCCCAGGCTGCGGGATGCGGTAGCTGATCACCGTGCAAACAGTGACCGACAACACCCTGCTCCTCACGCTCCCACAGATGGCTCATGGTCTTCCTTTCGGGTAAGAGTGGGGCGTGCTCCGGCCGACCCATTCGTGGCATTCTTGCGCACACCCCGACTACGCTGCGGGCAGCCGCGCGGATCTCGGCGCGGCCCACGGGCCGCAAATAAAGCGAGCAGCCCTTGGGCCGCGCCGAAGATCCCACGGGGCGGGCCGCCCCGTAACCGTTCACATGGGGGGACCGCCCGGCGCCATGCCCTTCCAGCTCCGTCCCGTCGCTGTATGGCGCCTCTGCGTCCCCCCAAACCCCCGCTCGGTGCCCCGGCAAAGCCGCGCCACCGAGCCACTTTCTCCGACGGGATTCGGTCATGGGCGTGAACGGTTACGGGCTTTTGTCTACCCGTGGATTGGCGCGCGAAAAAGGTCCTGATGAATGATGTGCGTTCCGACGATGTCCAAGGATCGTGTGGACCGCGTTGCTTTTCGTGGCGCTGGGCCGGCCGCTCTGTCTGCCGGTTGAACTTGGGTACACCACTGTCCCCGCGCAAGTCGCAGCAGAGCAGACACCGGTCGCCGCCACCGCAGCGGCCGCACCGGCGCAACCGCTGCCCGTGGTGCTGCGGACCGCAGAGCTCGGCCACTACCGGCTCAGGTTCGGCATGCTTGGCGAGGTCGGCGCGTTAACGATTGAGCTGGCCCCGTCGGATGGCACGGGGGTGCGCGTCTGGGCCACTGGACACGGATCGTTTCTGGGTATTGGCGCCATCGAGAAGAACCTCGCGAGCGAGGTCGATCTGCGGTCGTCAGGCACACGCAGGTTCACCAGCACCCGGAGGCAAAATGGCGTGCTGATCACCGATATCGTCGATCAACCGCAGCCGGGTGCCGTCGCCCTGATTCGCAAGCGCAGCGACAAGGCCGACGAAGCCTCCACTTTTCAACGCGGCCGGGCGGTCGAGGATCCGGTCGGGTTCTTGTTGCGTCTTAGGACCATGTCCGACGCCGGCCCGCGCGTTTTCGAGGTGCTGGATGGCCGGGCGCTGTGGACGATCACGGTGGGCAACCCCGTGCTCGGCAAACTCGATGACAATAATTCCGCCAAGGTCGCCTGGCGCTTCGAGGGGCGCGCCGAGCCCATCTACTGGAATGGAACCAGCGATCCCGAGCGGTCGGTGCGAACGTTCGAGCTGTGGGTGGACAATGATGTGTACCGAACACCCCTGCGCCTCCGCATGCCCATGGGGCTGGGCGAGGTCGTGGCCGAATTGGTCAGCGTCAAACGCACGCCCGCGGGCCCTGCGGTGGCCGTGGCCCGCTGATTTTCGGTCGATTCCCATGCCCCGCGCCGGATCCAAGTAAATGGACAGCGCTTCACCGAGCAGCCGAGCAGCGTCCCCTTTCGCGGGGAATGCAAAATCGAGGTAAAATGCTCGACTCGGTTCGAACCGCAGGCTGTGATCATGACCCAAGGTGACGCCAAATACGGGGTCTCTCCCGCGCGGTGGAGGGCCTAGATGCCCGAATCTAGGGCTGCATCCAAGGCAGTGCGAGCGAGCGCGCCCGGCCCAACCCGGTACGGCCGCTACGTGCTCATCGACCGCCTCGGCGCTGGGGGCATGGCCGAGGTGTTTCGCGCGCTCGTGCTTGGCCCGGAAGGCTTCCAGCGCATGATCGTGGTCAAGCGGATCCTGCCGCACCTGAGCCAGGACGAGGACTTCGTCCGGATGTTCATCTCCGAGGCGTCGCTGTGCGGACGGCTGTCTCACCCGAACATCATCCAGATCCACGAGTTCGGCAATGCGGACGGGCAGTACTTCATTGCCATGGAGTATTTGCAGGGACGCACCGTCACGTCGTTGATGGCGCGCCTGCTGACGCGCGCCGAACGGGCGCCGGTGCCGATCTCGTGTGAGATCGCCCGCCAGGCGTGCCTGGGCCTGGCGTACGCGCACGGCCTCGCGTCGGTGGACAGCAAGCCGCTTGGCATCGTTCACCGCGACGTGACCCCATCCAACGTGATGATCGCGTACACCGGCGCGGTCAAGGTGCTGGACTTTGGTATCGCGCGCGTCGCGGGCGAGGTACGCGCCGACACCACCGACCCCGGGCAGATCAAGGGCAAGTCGTCGTACCTGTCTCCCGAGCAGCTCAATCCGCGACAGCCGATCGACAGCCGCGCGGACATTTTCTCGCTCGGCATCATCCTCCACGAGTTGCTGACCGGCCGGCGGTTGTTCAAGGGCGCTGGCCCGCTTGAGACCATGCGGATGATCACGGACATGCCCATCGCACCGCCTTCCCGCATCAACCCAGCGGTGCCAGCGGAGATCGATCGCATCGCGCTGCGCGCCCTGGCGCGGAAGCGCGAGGATCGCTACCAGGACGCCGCCAGCATGGCCGCCGATCTCGAGGCGTACTTGATCGGGCAAAGGTTCACCAGCCAGGAGCTCCCGGCTTTCTTGCGCGGCCTGTTCAAGGAAGAGCTGTCGCATGATCTCGCGATGCCCAAAACCGACGAGATCACGGCACTTCTGGCGAACGATCCGGCGCCCACCGGATCGCGCCAGCCGGTGGCGCGCGAGTTGGTGCCACCCGTCATCGAGCCAAGGCGGGCCGATACGTTGCGCGAGCTCGCGGTGCCCCAATCGATGCCCGAGGCACCGAGTCTCGCCGTCGAGTTGGTCGAGCCGGAGGATCAAGAAAAGACCGCGGACACGCAGATCTGGTTGTCGCCGCGCCGCAAGAAGACCTTGCTGGCGCAGGGTGTCACCGCCATGCTTCTGCTCGGGTTCGGCGCGATGTTGCTGGTCCTCACCACGTGGCGGCGGACGCCCCCCGCGGCGAGGCCGGTCATGGCTCATCCGGCTCCCGCGCTTCCCTCCCCGCCGGCAGCCAGCGCCCCGCAGGAAACGCCAGCGCCGCCCGTACCGTCGCCGCCGCCCGTCACCGCGCCGCCCGTCAGTCGGCCCGCGCGGATCGTCAACACCATCAAGGCCGCGCTCCATCGATTTTCCCGATGGCAAAAATCCGCACCGGTCGCGCCCCGTCCGCAGCCGCAAAAACACGGCGAGCTCACCCAGCCAGCGCCGACCAATCCGACCAGCCAATCAACGTCTTTCGAGGGAAAGGTGCGCAATGCAGTGCCGATCGATCCATATTAATAGGGTCATCCTTGCCAGCTTCGTGGCGGGTACAGTCGCCGTCGCTTTTGGCGCTGTGCAACCCCGACGCGCGCTAGCCGCCGAATCAGCCGCAGCCAATCCAAAGCAGGGCCGCGAGCACTTCAAGCGAGGTCAACGCGCGTTTGCGGCGAGCCGCTACGACGAGGCCTATCGCGAGTTCGAAAGCGGCTACACATTGTCTGGCAGGCCGTTGTTTCTGGTGAACATGGCGCACTCGGATCGGCGTCGAGGTCGGTTGCTCAAGGCGCGCGTCCTGTATCAGAAATACCTGATCGTCGAACCCGAATCCAAGCTGCGCGACGAGGTGGAAGCTGTCATGGCCGATATCGACGCCAACCTCGCGGCGGAAGCACAGGCCGTGCAGACCTCCACGACGCCAGCGCGCGAACCCTTGGCCGCGCCCACCACGGCCGCAAGACGTCCAAACCTTGCTGCGCCGCCGCCCGGGCCCGAGGTGACGGAAGCGCCGTCGGCCTCGTTCGAACCGTCGGAAAAGCCCACCCCGACGGTCATGCTCGACATGCGTGCCGCACCACGCACCGGCGGCGGTGACGAGCCGTATTATATGAAATGGTGGTTTTGGACCGGGGCTGGTGCCGTATCGGCGGTGGCGCTCATCACGGTCATCGTGATCAGCAGCGGCAACTCGCCGGTCAAATCGGGTTCGCTCGGAATGTTGGGGCAGCCATGACCGCGATCCGTGCATTCGTCGGGCTCGGTTTCCTGGCGGCCACCTGGACCGGGTGCGGCGGCAATTCCACGAGCCTGCTCTTGACCCTGGCCAACGAGGGAAGCAGCGTGGCACCCGATGTTGTCAAGCTGCGCGTTTTCGGTTCGCGTGGGGTGGTTTACGACACCACCAGCGTCAATATTCCCCCCACCGCAGTCAGCGGTAGAAACCTCGGCAACGTCGTGGTTTACGTCAAGGGCGACGACGTGATGTTGCGGATCCATGCGCTTGGGTCGAAAGTTGGCATGCCGATCTCGGCAGGGTCGGCAGGGTCGGAAGGGGCGGTGCAGTTTACTACTCCCCTCCCGCTGGGCAAGCAGAGCACGGGTGAGATCCCCCTCAAGCCCGGACGTCTCCCGGATGTCGACGGCGATGGCGTGCCCGACAAGATAGACAACTGCAAGAACATGCCGAATCCTAAGCAAGAAGATCAAAACGGCGACGGGGTGGGAGACGCCTGCTCGCCCAGGCCGGTGGATTCGTCAGCCGATGGGGCCGTGGACGGATCGGCCGCGGCTTGCAGCGCTGCCCCCCCTGGCACCTGTGGCTAGGATCCTGCGCCGGTACTGGCCGGTGGTGCTTGGCGCGGCACTTCTGGTGCCGCACGCCGCGTACTTCGATTTTCTTACCGACGACGCGTACATCTCATTTCGTTACGCTCGCAACCTGGCCGAGCACGGCGAACTGACCTTCAACCTGGGGGATAGGGTCGAAGGTTTCACCAACTTTCTGTGGACGGTGCTCCTGGCCCTGGGGATTAGGTTGGGGGCGAGTCCCATCGTGTCATCCCGATTTCTCGGCATGGGATTCGCGGTTGCGACGTTCGGCGTGGCCGTCTGGCTGTCGTTGCGCTTGAGCCGCGATCGGCCATCGGCGTGGCACGCCGTTGCGCCCGTGACGCTGGCGCTGACCAGCGGCTTCGCTTGCTGGGTTTCGGGCGGCCTGGAAACCCAGCTGTTCACGTTCCTGGCCTTTGCCGCCTGCGCGAGCCTGTGCGTCGAGCTGGACAGCGGTAGGGGATTTGCGAGCGGCGCCCTGTTTGCCCTGGCCGCGATGACCCGGCCGGAGGGGGCTTTGCTTTTCGCCATCGCCGGGGCGTTTCGCGTGGCGCGCAACTGCTTCGCCCTTCGGCGGCTCTGGCCAACCCGCACCGAGCTGCTCTGGGGCGCGACGTTTGCCGCACTCTTTGTGCCCTACTTCGCGGGCCGCTGGCTTTACTTCGGCTGGGCGTTCCCGAACACGTTCTACGTCAAGGCTGCGGGCAGCCAAGGCACGGTTCCCCTGGGGCTATTTTACCTGCGCCGCTTCGCCGAAGATCACTTCTTGATCGCACTATTGCCGCTGGTGCTGGTGGGTGCGCGCGCCCCCGCTGCGTCGCCTCTGCGGCGCGCGCTATTTTTACTCACGGGCGTGTTGTGGGTCGTCTTTCTGATCTACGTCGTCCGGGTCGGCGGCGACTTCATGGGTTTGTACCGATTTGTCTTGCCGCTGTTGCCGCTCGGCGCGGTGTGCCTGCAGGAGGCGTTGCGAACCCTCGCCGAGCGCCTCAGGCCGTGGCTGCTGCGACCGGCGCTGGCGATCACGGGGCTTGCCTTGTGCGGCGGCTACGCATTTGGCAACGCCCGATTGTCGCATCGAGGTGCCGTCACCTTCGTGGCGGCCGAGAACCACATGATCGACAGCCCCGCGTACCTGAAGTCCTACGTGGCCGACCGGGTTCCGATTGGCCGCTGGATGCGCCTGCACGCCAAACCCGACGACGTCGTGGCGGTTGGTGGCGCGGGGGTCATTCCATACTACTCAGGCATACGGTCGTACGACGTGTACGGCCTGGTTGATTCCGTGATTGCTCACGATCCCGGCGCGACGGTCGGCGCGAGGCCCGGGCACCAGAAGTGGGGCGAAGGCCACCTCCTGGCGCAGCGCCCGACGCTGATCATGTTCCGGTATTGCCTTCATGCGCCCTGCGACCAGGAGCAAACGTTCAGGCCCGCAGGCTACGAATGGGTGCGGGCGACGATTCCGGGCCTTGATCCCCCTTACTACAGCTTTCTCAAACGCATCGACCGCGCGTTCGGTCCGTTCCCGGCGCGGTGAACGGACGTGTACCCGCGGCCGCTCGTCAATGAACCGCGACCGCTCCAGCTCGAAACACGATACGGCTCGACGTGGGCACGGCACCTGCGGCGGCCCCGGCCAGCCGTCGTGCCTGGGGGGGCTTGCGTTGGCCAAGTTCGGCACCGGGAGCGGCCCGTCGCAACAGACTGGCAACCGGCAAGCTCACCGCGATGGCGCTGCGACGAAGTCCTGCGTTCCGGATTGAAACTTGGGGAAGGCTCATGCGCATTGTTTCATCCTGTGCCAGGTAGAAACCCCGTCAAATTTTCTGGCGGTCGTGGTAATCGGGACGCATGGGGGAAGAGCTCTTCGATGTGTTCGTGGTGGGCGCGACGGATCAAAGCCCCGGTGGGCACGAGAGGCTCGCCGCGGCATTGGCCACCCGGCACCGCGCACCGGCGGCGGCAGTGGCACAGGCGATCACGCAGCGGAGTCTGCGGGCCGGCAATGGACTGTCCCGAGACCAGGCCGCAGAATTGGGGCGGCAGCTACAAGCCATCGGTGCCGTGGTGGCCGTGCGCGACGTATTCTCCGGTGGGAGTACTCGGGCCATGGGCAGCCCGGTGGCACCGGACGCTCCTGGGCGCGCTCAGCGCGGAGCGGGGCCCCCGTCCCTTGCCCGAGATCCGTTCGCACCGCCCGACACGCAGTCCGTGGGCGAGCCCATGGTGGGCCGAGACCCATTTGGACCCACGGGTGCCACGGGTGCCACGGGTGCCACGGATGCCACGGATGCCACGGAGGCAGGGATCGAACTGGAACTGGATACAGGCGACCGGCCCGCGGCGGACTCGTCGTTGCCGGGTGCATCGGGAATGCGGTCGATGGGCCTGGCGACCAAGTCGACTTCCGGCCTGGCTGCCAGCGGCGAGGACCAACTACATGCGCACAGCGTCAAGTGCGTCACGCACGGCCTGTATTACGACAAGCGTCGGGCCTCCGGATGCCGCAAGTGCATGGCGTCGGCACGGCACGTCGCCGGCACCATCGAGCAGCGATTCACGAAGGTCAAGCTGGAGGGCCTGCGCGACGATCCGGTGCGGCGCGCATGCCTCGGCCTGGCCCTGGCCCTCATCATCGGGCTGCTGCCAGCAGCCTACAGCGCCCTGCGGCTTGGTGCCGGCGACGTGGCAAGGTTGCGCGCCGAGCAGGAAGAGCTTTCGCGCCGCGTGGGCACCGAAGAAGTCCTGGCGCGCTTCGACGAGATCGACCTGGAAGTTGGCACTGCGCGCACCAAGTCGATGCGCAACACGATCATTGTCTGGGTCGCAGTGTCCGGCATCGCCATGGCCGGCTGGTACAAGGTTACCTGAACGGGCGACCAGGCGATCAGTTTTCTGGCGACTTCGACTTGGCGACCGATTGATATTATACTTGGCCTCGTGGCGAAGGTATCCATACGGGCGGGGTGTGCCGTGTTGGTGTTCCTGTTGCTTGGTGGTTGTGCCGTCATCGACGTCAACCACTCTGCGCCGCTCGACCCCAGCCAGCGGTTCATGTTGCTACCGATCGAGAATTACTCGGAGATGCCTCAGGCGGGGGAGAAGATCGAAGCGCTGCTGACGACGATGCTCCGCGCGCGCCGCTTGCCGGTCGAGATATATCCGCCGAAGTTCGAGGATGGACTGCCCGATCTCGACGAGTCCCGGCGTTTTCATCGCGGCCTGGATGGCGCGCGCGCCAGTGGTGCGAAGTATGGCGTCACCGGCTCGGTGATCGAGTGGCGCTACAAGAGTGGGCTCGACGGCGATCCTGCGGTCAGCGTCACCTTGCGGGTGGTCGACATCAAAAGCGGCGCAGTCGTCTGGTCCGCCTCGGGCTCCCGCTCCGGATGGGGTGGCGACTCGTTGGGCGGGGTTGCGCAAGTGCTCCTCCGCGAATTGGTCGCTCGGATGAACTTCACCTACCCACCCGACAGAAAGTGAGCGATGCCCCCGACAAGACCTGGGGTGCGTTCCTCGGCGTCTCGCGGCTCCGCTGGATCGAGACTGTCGCGCTGACGCTGCTCATGCCGTTGCTTGGTATGCGGTTTCATCCCCAAGATCCGCTGTTCGTCGAGGCCGAGTTTCCGTGGCTGGTGCTCGGGCCACTGTTGGCGAGCCTGCGCTACGGCTTCGCGCACGGCTTCGCCAGCGCGACTTCGCTGATCTGCGCGGTGGCCTTCGCCTGGCGGCGCGGCGGGTTGCTCGGTGCCGCTTTCCCGGTCGGCGACTGCGCGGGCTTGATGTTGGTCGCCATGCTCTCGGGTGAATTCACCGATCTTTGGCTGCGGCGGATGACCAAGCTGGAGACGGTCAACGACTACCGCAAGCAACGGCTCGACGAGTTCACCCGCGCTTACCACTTGCTCAAGGTCTCTCACGACCGCCTCGAGCACCCCTTGGTCGCCGCGGTACGCAGCCTGCGCGGAGCGCTGATCGATCTCAAGAAGGCGCTGGCCGAAAACGCGCGCGAGCGGCGCGGCGTGGACGCGATCGGGCCGATGGTCATGGGGATCTTCACGAGTCACGGTTTCATCCAAGTGGCCGCTCTGCATCGACTCGACGCTCAAGACCGCTTGGTCGCCGCGCCGATCGCCACCTTGGGCGCGGCACCCGTGCTCGACCCCAAGGATCGGATGTTGGCGCGGGCGCTGACACGGCGCAGCCTGATCAGCGTTCGCGACCTCGCCGACGTCGGCCGACCGGGCGACCCGCTGGCGATCGTCCCGCTCGAGGACGTTGCCGGTCGCATGTGGGCGGTGCTCGCGATCTTTGAGATGCCCTTCGTCGCGCTGCAGAGCGAGCACCTCCACCTGCTGGCGGTGATCGCTGGGCACCTCGCCGACGCTTTCACCCAGGCGAGTTCGCTCGACGCCGGTTGGGATCACGCGGGCGCGGACTTCAAGTTCCGACTGCGCCGATCGTGGGAGGACGTCAAAGGTCACCGGATCCCGGCGACGATGGTCGGCGCGACTTTCGGGCAAAAAGCGGCGGCGGCGGGCCTGGTCGACCTGGTCAGCGCGCAGCGCCGTGGCCTTGATCAAGAGTGGCGCGTGACGGCCAAGGACGGCAGTCCGGTGTTGTTCATAGTGATGCCCCTGACCGACGCCCGTGGTGCCGAGGGCTACCTGGCACGCATCAAGAGCTTGCTCACCGAGCGTTTCCCGGAGGTCGCCAGCGAAGTGCACCTGCACGTGCGACCCGTCAATCCCCGTCGTACCGTCGCTGCCCTGCTCGCCGAGCTCGGAGAGGTCTGTGGCGTTCAAACTGCGTAAGACCGCGCTGCTATTGGCCCTTGGCCTTGGCACCGAGGGCGCGGCGGCCCTTGCCTGGTCGGCCTACCATCAGCCTTGGATCGCGCTGGTCCTGCACGTCGCCGCCAGCCCAGTCTTCGCTCTGGGACTGCTGGCGTCGTTGCCCGCACCGTACGGAGCGCCCTGCCGGATCGGGTTGTCGGTGCTGACCGCGCTCGGCTTTTTCTTGCCCGGGTTCGGGATGCTCGGCCTGGTGATCGCCTTGCCGTGGGCGATTTCGCGGCAGCGGCCGCAAGTCGAGCTCCCGTGGCAGGAAGTGCAGGTGCCGGACCTCCCCTACCGCCCGTTGTTTCTTGGCGTGACGCCGTTGCGGGCCGCAGAGGGTGCGCTCGCCGAGGTGCTACGGCACGCGACCAATCCCGACAAGCGGGTAGCGGCGGTGATGGCGCTGCGGCACATGGATGATCGCCTGGCAATGCCGCTGCTTCGGATCGCGTTGAAGGATCCGGTCGACGACGTGCGCCTCCTCGCCTACGCAATGCTCGACAAGGCAGACCAGGCCATCACCAAGCGCATCCAAGATCGTCAAGGCGCGTTGGCCGTTGCGCCGGAGAGGCAGAAGTTCTTTTTGCGTCGTTACCTGGCGCAAGACTTTTGGGAGCTGGCGTATCTCGGGCTAGCGACCGGCGATGTCCTCGGCTTCGTGCTCGAGCAGTCGGCCCTGCACCTCTTGGCAGCGCTCGAGACCCGGGAAGACGTCGGCGCGCGGCTTCTCCTCGGACGGATCCGTCTGCAACAAGGACAAGCGGCGTTGGCCGAAGTCGAGCTGTTGTCGGCCCAAAAAGGTGGCTTGCCCGATTCGGTGGTCATGCCCTACTTGGCCGAAGCCGCGTTCGCGCGCCGGGAATACGACTTGGTCAAAGCGCGGCTCGGCAAGCTCGGGCCCAACTTCGTGAAGCGCCCGCCGATGGACGCGGTGATAGCCTTTTGGACGGAGGCTGCTCTTTGACCACCGCGCCGGTCATCCCGACCTCGCTGCCAACCTCGCTGCCGACATCGACCGAGGAAGCGGATATTTGCCTGATCCTCGAAGGCACCTATCCCTTCATCCGGGGCGGGGTTTCAGCCTGGATCCATCAGATCATCACCCGCCTTCCGGAACTGAAGTTCTCGGCGATCTTTTTGGGCGGTGCCCGAAGCGACTACGCCGAGAGCAAGTACCAGCTTCCCGCGAACTTCATCCACCTCGAAACCCACTACCTAACCGAGTCTTGGCGCATCGGCAAACCCGAGGCGCGGCTGGGCAACCACGCCTACGTCGCGGACTCGGCGAAGCTGCACGACTATTTTCGAAATCCGGCGGGTGCGTTTCCGTCGGGCTTGCTCGAGCGTCTTCTCGATGGACTCGGCCAAGCAGAGGGCCTGCCCCGCGACGATTTTCTTTTTAGCCACGCGGTCTGGGATCAAGTGAGCGCCGACTTCAACAAGCACTCGACCGACCCATCGTTTACCGACTACTTCTGGACCGTGCGGATCATGCACATGCCGTTGTTCATGCTCGCCGACATCGCGAAGAAGGCGCCGCCCGCGAAGGTCTTCCACACCATCTGCACCGGCTATGCGGGCTTGCTCGGTTCATTTCTGTCGCGCGCGCGTGGCCGCCCGCTGATCCTCTCGGAGCACGGCATCTACACCAAGGAGCGCAAGATCGATCTCGCGCAAGCCGATTGGATCAAGGACGCCGAGGAGGTCTTCGGCGGCGGCCTCGAAGACGACGTGAGCTACATCCGGCAGCGCTGGATTCGATTCTTCGAATGGATCGGCCGGATCACCTACGACGCCGCTGATCCGATCATCGCGCTGTACGAAGGCAACCGCCTGCGCCAGATCAAGGATGGCGCGCTGGAGTCGCGCACCTCGGTCGTCCCCAACGGAATCAACCTCGAGCGCTTCGATCCGGTGCGCAAAAAACGCACCGAGGCCATCCCGGCGGTGCTTGGGCTGATCGGGCGGGTGGTGCCGATCAAGGACATCAAGACTTTCGTGCGGGCGATGCACACGGTCGTCAAGCACATGCCCGAAGCCGAAGGCTGGATCGTCGGCCCCGAGGACGAAGACAAGACCTATGCTCAAGAGTGCCGCGCCCTGGTGGCCAGCTTGGGCCTCGAGGCGAAAGTGAAGTTCCTCGGTTTTCAGAACGTCGCCGACATCTTGCCGAAGCTCGGGCTGTTGGTGCTCACCTCGATCAGCGAGGCTCTTCCGCTGGTGATCGTCGAAGGCTACGCTGCGGGGGTGCCCGCGGTGGTCACCGACGTCGGCTCTTGCCGGGAGCTGATCGAAGGCCGTACGCCCGAAGATCGCGCCCTCGGAGTCTCCGGCGCGGTGGTCAACATCGCCGATCCCGAGGCCACCGGGCAGGCTGCGGTACACCTCCTCTGCCATCCTGATCGCTGGCAGGCGGCCCAGACCGCGGGCCTCGAGCGCGTGCGTCGTTTCTACACCGAGCCGATGATGATCGGTCGCTACCGAGACATCTACGGCGAAGCGATCCGCCGTCCGACCAAAGTCTGATCAATGGCGGGCATCGGTTTTTTGCTGCGCAAGCTCAACCCGCACCGGAGCTTCGGCGGCTTGGTGAAGGTGTACGGGACCGCCGGGGTGATCAGCTCCGGGCCCTGGCTGATCTCGATCCTGGGCATCCTGCTGATCGGCGTGTGGGTGCGAAACGAGCCCGTGCTTGCGGTGGCCGTGGTGCAGTTCCAAGTCTCGGTCACCTATCTCTTTGCAATGTCGTTGATCCTCACCGGCGCGCTTCAGTTTCTCTTCACCCGCTTCATCGCCGATCGCCTGTTCGAGAAGCGTCGCGATTGGGTGATGCCGAACCTGATGGGCGTGCTCGGGGTGACCACCGTCGTCAGCGGAGTGCTGGGCACGTTGGTCGTCGTGATCGGCTTCGGTGGTGAGTCGGCGGTGTATCGGGTCTCGATGATCGTCGGCTTCACCTTGATGAGCGACCTCTGGATGGTGGTCGTGTTGCTCTCCGGGCTCAAAGCCTACCGGATGATCGTTTTTTTCTTCGCCATCGGCTACGCGCTGACGGTCGGCCTTTCTTTGAGCCTGCGCAGTTACGGGCTCTCCGGGCTGCTGATCGGCTTCGTGATCGGTCACGCGGTGCTGTTCTTCGGGCTGCTCGGCGCGCTGCTGTCGGGCTTTCCCGGCAATGCGCTGGCGAAGATCGATTTTCGCCAGCGCCAACTGGTCCACCCGAGCCTGGTGTTGACCGGCCTCCTCTACAATTTGGCGATCTGGGTCGACAAGTTCGCCTTTTGGTTCACACCGGAGACCAGCGAACGAGTCGTCGGGCCGCTGCGCGCGTCCGTGGTTTATGACGTCCCGATCTTTCTAGCTTACCTGACGATCACCCCCGGCATGGCGGTGTTCTTGGTGCGGATGGAGACCGACTTTGCCGAACTGTACGACGCGTTTTTCGACATGGTCCGTAAGGGCGCGACGCTGGACAGCCTGGAGACGACCCGGGACAACATGATCGTGACCGTGCGCCAGGGCATCTACGAGATATTCAAGGTCCAGGGGCTGACCATCGTCGTGGTGGTGATCATCGGGCCGCACCTCCTGGCGGCGCTCGGGATCTCAAGCTGGTACTTACCGCTGTTTTATATCGACACCATCGCGGTCGCCGCGCAGGTGCTGTTCCTGGCGGTCCTCAACGTGATCTTCTACCTCGATCAGCGGCGCTTGGCGTTGATCCTTTGTGCGGCCTTCGCCGTGCTCAACTTGGCTTTGACCTGGCTGAGCATCCAGCTCGGGCCGTCGTTCTATGGCTACGGCTTCGCGGCAGCGGCGGCGATCATCTGCTTGGTGGGGCTCGACGTGCTGTCGCGGCGTCTCAAGAACTTGGTGCGCGATACCTTCATGCTCCACAGCGTGGCCGGATGACAGCGTTGCTCGCACCTCTATTGGTTTTGGCCGCCGCGCCAGGGCCGAGCACGGCGTTTTATTATGCTGCCGATCCTCCGGTCGAGGAGTTGGACCTGTACGACTGGGTCGTCGTCGAGCCGGATCACCTCAGCGCCAAGCGCCGTGCTGCGTTCAGCCACGCGAAGCTCTACGCCTACGTCGGCGCTGGAGAGGTCGCGCCTTCTCGTCCATATTCGGCCGAGGTGAAGGCCGAGTGGCGGCTCGGCAGCAACCCGGCCTGGAAGAGCTGGGTGATGGATCTCGGCAACGAACAATGGCGTCGCTTCCTGGTTGCCCAACTGATCGGCCCGCTCGTCGCCCAGGGCTACGGCGGCGTGTTCCTCGACGCCCTCGACAGCCACCAGTTGATTCAACTCTCGCCCGAGCGCCGGACCGCTCAGCTCCGCGGCTTGATCGACCTGGTGCAGCGGATCAAAGCCGCTTATCCCCAAACCTCCGTCCTTCTCAATCGCGGCTTCGAGGTCGTACCCGAGCTCAAGGAGTTGATCGTCGGCGTCGCCGTCGAAAGCATCTACGCGGGTTACGACGGGGCCACCAAGAAGTATCGCCCCGTGCCCGATGCTGATCGCGTTTGGCTGATGGAGCGTGTCGGGGCCGTGCGGGCACTGGGCCTACCGGTGATCGCCGTCGACTATCTGGCACCAGCATCGTTCGACGGTGCGCGCGACCTCGCTGCCAAGCTCGCTGCTTTGGGCCTGGTGCCCTGGATCGCGGACGCCGAACTGTCTCGCCTCGGGGTCGGGCTTTTCGAGGTGCTGCCGCGAAAAGTGCTTCTGCTCTTCGATGGCAAACAACACCGAGACGTCGCCTACTCCGAGGTCCACCGCCTGGTGGCGATGCCGCTGGAGTATGCGGGCCTGGTTCCAGTCTACGCTGACGTTCATGCCTCGCTGCCCGAAGGTCACCTCGCTGGACGTTACGCTGGGATCGTTGCCTGGATCGGCGCCTTCCCGGTCGCTGCTCCTGCTGCGCTGCGGCGCTTCTTCGAGCGGGCCATCGCCGACCGAGTGCCGGTCGTGTTCTTGGGCGCTTTCCCGGGCGAGTTTGACGATGTCTTTCTTCGTGGCCTCGGCGTCAAGCGTGGCCTGCGGATCCCCAACACCCAAGTGGAGATCGAAAAGAAGAGCGACATCGTCGGCTTCGAAGCGCCGCTTCGACCGCGGGCCCGCAGCTTTTATCCACTGACCACTGGCGGCCCGGGCTTCGAGTCCTTCTTGACGCTGCGACGGGGCGAGCAGCGCATGGAGGCGGTGGGCCGAGCGCCCTGGGGTGGTTGGGCACTCTTGCCCCACGTCGTCGAAGAAGGTGCCGACCAGGACGTGCGGTGGATCATCGATCCTTTCCGTTTCTTCGACCGCACGCTGCGGCTCGGTGATCGACCGATCATCGATCCCACCACCGAGAACGGACGCCGAGTCTCGTTCATCCAAATCGACGGCGATGGAGAGGCGAGCCGCGCCGAGCGCCCTGGAAATCCGTACTCGGCCCAAGTGGTCCTCGAGCACATTCAGCGACATCCGATGCCGCACGCGGTCTCGATCATCGAAGGGGAGACCAGCCCGCAGGGCCTGTATCCCGATTCCTCGGCCGCCCTTGAGGGGATCGCGCGTCAGTTGTTCGCGCTTCCCCAAGTGGAGATCGCCAGCCACGGCTACTTGCACCCGCTCCGCTGGCACGCCTTCGAGCTGGGCCTGACCGAGCCCGGCCTTCACCTTGCGGTCCCGGGCGCGATTCCGAACGTGCATCGAGAGATCACTGGGTCTATCGAATACATTCGAGCCAAGCTGGCGCCCAAGGATAAGCCCGTGAAGCTCTTCCTGTGGACCGGCAACGCGGTACCTGGAGAAGTTTCTTTGGCCGACGCGCGCCAGGCCGGAGTCGGCAACCTCAACGGCGGCGACACCGAAGTGACCAAAGAGCGATCCTCGCTGACGCGGGTGTCACCGATGACTCGCTCGGTCGGCCCCGAGCTGCAGGTCTACGCCGCAGCAGTCTACCAAGAGCCGTGGGGCTTCCCCTACTACGGCTTCCGGAAAGTGATCGAGACGTTCGAGATGACCGGCACGCCTCGGCGGCTCAAGCCGATCGACGTCTACTATCATTATTATTTGGTCTCGAAGCCCGCCGGAAAGAAAGCGCTCGATCAGGTCTATGACTGGGTCGAGCGCTCCGGATCGTTCCCGATCTTTCCGAGCGCGTGGGTGAAGCGGGCGCAAGCCTTTCAAAAAGCGATGATCGCCCGGACCTGGGATGGGCGTTTTCTCGCCTCTGGCCTGGGCTCGATCCACACGTTGCGACTGCCCGTCGCGCTGGGCTGGCCGGCCCCCGACCGCAGCGCAGGGATCGCCGGCGTGCGGGATCTCCCGGAGGGGCGCTACGTTCACACCGACGGCCGTTCCTTGGTCACGCTCGCGCTTGGGCAAGCGCCCCCGACGCGCCCATATTTGATGGACAGCGACGCGGTGATCGAGGAGTGGGCCATCCGCCCGGACGGCTTCGAGATCAAGATCGAGGCCGATCGCCCGATCGCGCTGAGCCTCGGTGGCCCGCGCGCCCGCGCATGTCGGTGGGTGCAGGGCTCGCGCACGGTTGCTCCCAAAGTTGTCGGTCAGGTAGCAGTCTTTCGATTGAATGCGAGCCAAAGTGGACACGCGCGCCTGATTTGCCGTTGAATACAGAGGACGGATGTTGACGCATCAATCTTCATCGGGCCCAAAGCTGGTCCCTATCGGCGTGCTGCTGGCGATCGCGGGGGTGATCGCGGCGCTGCTTTTCAGTTTTTTTGGGGTGCGGAAGAGCCACGAAGGCATATCGAACCGCTCGCGAGCCGATGCTGTCTCGATCGCCCACCTGCGCTTGATGCTGCGATCGAGCCCGGGGGACTCGGCGATCCGACTGGACTTGGTCGATCAACTGATCGAAGTCGCTCAGCTCGACGAGGCCGAAGCGACCCTGGCTCCGTTGTTGGCCGTGGGTCCGTTGCGCGCGGCCGCCGTCGAGCGCTCGCTGGCTATCGATCGCTCACGTTGGTTGGCGGCGACCGGCTCAAAGCGCGAGCAAAGACGACGGGCGCTGCTTGCGCGACTCGCGATCGAGTACACGCGGATACTGGTGCCGCCAGTGCCCTGGTCCGACCTGGCTGCCGATCTTGGCTCGCCGCAGCTCGCCGCCGAGCTCCTCCTCGCGGCGCAGGCGGCACCACCCAATCAACGAGAAGCGCGCTGGTTGCGGGCGGCCGAGTGGCTGGGGGCCGCAGGTAATCTGGGCGGTGCCGCCGACCTGTACGCGAAGCTCGCCGAAAGCACGTCGGGGCGGAATCCCCAGCTCCTGCGCCGTCGCACGGTCTTGGCCGTCAAGGCAGCGATCGCGGCGCAGCGGGCCAACAAAGCCCGCGCGTTGATCGAGCGGGCACTCAGGCTATTGCCCGACGATCCGACGTTGCTCGGTCTGGCCATCGATCGCGCTCTCGCCGAGGGACAGGCGACCGAAGCGGTCAAGATTGCTCGGCGCTGGTGGGAGCGCCAGCCGCGCAGCGACGCGCTCGCCCGTCGCCTCGCCAGGGTGTACTTGGCAGTCGGCTCGATCGCCGATGCGCGAGAGCTCTATCTGTATCTCGGAAATCGCCGCACGCATGAGGACCAAGAGCAGCTCGCACGCCTCGAAGAGTGGACCGGTCATCCCTCCGAAGCGCTCGCAGCCTGGCACTCGCTCTTGCGATCCCGAGGTCTCGCCAAGGACGAGCGAGAGGTCGATCGCCTCGCGCGCGCAACCCACAACGACGAGGTATTGTTGGAGATCTACGAGCGACGGCTGCGGCGCGGCGAAGCGCTCGATGCCCGGGCTCTGGCGGATATGGTAAGGCGAGCTGAACTGCTCGGCGATCCAGAGCGGGCCCTCGCGCTCCTCGATGGATTCCTCCGAGCGCATCCGGATCGGCGCGATGCCTGGCTTTTCAGGGCTGATCTCTTGGTGCGGGCAGGTCGGCCCAAAGAAGGCCTCCTCGCTTATTCGGACTACGCGGCGCGCTTTCCAGCCGATCGCGAAGTTGATCTTCGACGGGCGCGCTTGGCGTTTCGGATCGGCGATCTCGACGCAGCACTCGCGATCTTGCAGGGCCGCGCTGCAAGGGCCAACGATCGGGAGTACCACGAGCTGCTCGCCGCGGTCGCCTTGACGCTCGAGGATGGGGAGACCCTGGTGCGGGCGCTCTTGGCCCTGGCGGCGCTCGACGCACTCGACGCCTATGGCTACGTGCGACTGGTCGAGGCCGAGGCCGCTCAGGGTGATCTGGAGGACGCGCAGCGCCACGTGCTGGAGGGATTTGGCCGCCACCCTTCGGCCGAGCTGATCACCGTCGGCATCGAGGCCATGCTGCGAGGGCAGCGGATCGATTTAGCCGAAACGTTGATCCCATTGGCCCTGGCTCATCCCGATGGCGTCACCGATCAGACGTATTTCTGGGCGCTCAAAGCGCAGATCGATCATGGGCGGGGCCGGGCCTTGGCCTACGAGGCGGACCTGCTTCAGATCGTGACCCTCGACCCCTCGGCCGACGACGCGCTCGCCGGAATCATCTGGTCGATATTGGATCGGGACAATCGAGCCGCGCTCGAGCGGGCTTTGCAGCGCTGGAAATCGCTGGGGCCTTCTCGCCCGGCCCTCTGGCGTCCGCTCGCTGCGGCAGCGGAGCGCCTCCATCGGTCGGCCGAGGCCGCGCGCTGGTACGCGCTGCTGTATGCCCAGGGCCAGGTCGATGCGCCGCTCCTGCTCGGCTACGCGCGCACGCTCGAAGCCAGCGGACACTCACTCGCGCCATGGCGCCTCCGCCGGCATGCGCTGGCGCAGCTGGTCGCGGACCGAACCCCCGACTCGGCGCTGATGCGAGCGGTCACCGCGCAGCAGGTCGGGGCCCACTTCGCAGCGCAAAGGGCGCAGGCGGAGCTCGAGGCGCAGCCCGATCCCGACGCTGAAACGCGCGCTTTCCTCGGATGGGTTCATCTATCCGCAGGCCGAGAGATCGAAGCCCGACGGGATCTGAGTGGGCTAAGAACACTGTCGGCGGCGCGGCTCTCGCTGGCGCTGCACGATCGAGATCTCGAGCTGGTGTCGCGGATCATCGACGCCGAAGGGGATCGCCTGCCGGCCACCGCGCGGGCCGAAGCCTTGCTCGCCCTTGGTCGCGAAGAAGCGGCGCTGACGACCGCAATCGTGGGCCTCGATGGCGCTCGCGAAGACGAGGTCAAAGCTTTGATCGCGACCGCGCAAGAAGTGATCCGCCTGCGCCCCAACCAGGCGCACGCCTACAGCCGCTCGGCCCGGATTGCCGACCTCGAGCTTCGCAGCGTGGGCCTCGACGTCGAAATCTCGCGCCACGATCTTGGGGCTCGGCTGTCGGCGCGCTTCACCGAGATGAACGCCCGGCCAGGGGAGAGCGCGTTCAGCATCGCCGCGCGCAAGCATTGGACGCGGGGGGTGACCGAGCTCAAGCTCGGGGCGGTGCCAGGAGGCGAGCAAGCAGCTCTGATCCAAGGATCGATCCTGGGACGCCGGACGATCCTGCGGGGCCTGACCGTCGCCGGAGTGCTCGCCGCCGGTGAGCAAGTGGACGATACCGCCGCGCTCCGAATCGGTGCCGCGCGCGAGCGGATCGGTCTCGCTGTTTCCTACGACCCATGGCCCCGCGTCTTCACCAGCGTCTCTTTGGACAACGCCCGCTATCGTCAGCGCGGAGGGTCGATCCTCGGCCAGGGCCTCCTCGCGGAAGTTTCCGCCGGTTACCTGATCCGCGCTGCGGGGCCGAATTGGCAGGTGCGCGCCGCAGCGAGCGGGGCCATGTTCGACGTCGCGCCCGAAGGTCTCGGGTTGATCGCGCCGCGCTTTGCAACCACCGGCGTCGGTATCCGCTTGGCCAGCGGGGAAGTTGGTGAGGTTCCTTCCTTCGCCGGTGGCTGGCGCTATCGCGTCGACGTGTTCGGCGGCTGGCTCTTGCCGAGCAAAGTCCTCGCTCATCAATTCGAGGCAGCCGTCGGGCGCTCAATTTGGGGCGGTGACGAGCTTGGCGTGCGCGGGACGTTCGGCAACGCCATTGGCCTCGACGGCTCGGTGCGTGCGAGCGCTGAAGCTTACTACTCGGTTCGCCTCTGGCCGTAGCCACATGTTGCTCCCGCCGCAGCTTCAGCTGTGCCCCCAATCCGCCGATTCAGGGGTGGCCATGCGAAACCCAGCAATTTCTTCCCTTTTTTGGGCAGCCGTCTGCGCGTTTGGCGTGGGGTGTGGAGGCACCGGCGCTACAGTGGATCCAACCGAGCTCAAGCCACCTGGGATGCCCGGCGTCCCCCCGTTGATCGAGGGCAGTGGCATCGGCGGGGATCTGTTTTCGCGCCAGAAGCTGGACACCTTCGCGCTGACGCTCACGCCGTCCGACTGGCGGAAAATGCTCGAGACAGCGACCGATGAGGTTTATTACCCCGCGTCGCTTTCGATCTCAGGCCAGGCGGTCGGTACCGTGGGGGTTCGGTTCAAAGGCCGCATCGGCAGCTTGCACGGCTGTTTTCGCGGCCAGGAGCAGATCTGCCCGAAGGTGCCGTTCAAGGTGAAGTTCGACGAGTTCGGCGGGAAGACATATTTCGGCCTCAAGCGGGTGAACTTTCACGGGTACTTCCGTGATCCCAGCATGTTGCGTGAACAGACCTCGCTCGCGATCTTCCGGCGCATGGGCATCCCCGCGCCGCGCGCGAGCCACGGCCGCCTGGTCATCAACGGCGAAGATCGCGGTGTGTTCGGCCTGGTCGAACAAATCGATGGGCGCTTCACGGCCGACCGTTGGCCCGGCCGCGGCGATGGCAACCTTTACAAAGAGGTTTGGCCGCTGAGCGACAACCCCGCCGAATACGCCCAGCACCTTCGCTCGGGTAAAGGGCCAACCACGCGCTTGGCTGCCTTCGCCAAGTCCTTCGTGAAGGCGGGCGACAGACAAAAACCAGCAATTCTCGATCAGTGGGTTGGCCTCGAAGCCCTGGCAAAGTACCTGGCCGTTGACCAAATGATCTCGAACTGGGACGGCTTCGCGACGTTTTATTGCGACGCCGAAGGGAAAGTCTGTGGAAACCACAATTACTTTTGGTACGAGCCCAGCGAAAACGAGCCCTTCGTCCTGATTCCTTGGGATCTCGAAAGCACGATGTCTTTGTGGACCTTCCTCGACAAGATCCCCAAGTGGAACGTGGCCCCGCGATCCTGCACCGATCGCTTTGCGAGCTTCGGCAGCTTGATCGGACCACCCGCGTGCGATCCGATCTTCAAAACACTTGGTGCCGATGGAGGGGCTCGTTACGCGCGCGCGATCGATGACCTGGGAGCCAAGTGGGACGT
>CAYSKR010000265.1:0-14088 GCA_964431675.1 uncultured Myxococcales bacterium | reverse complement strand
GGCGGGAGGGAAGGATCTCTGCGGTGGTGATGTCGGAGGAGCAGGTAAGCACGAGGACATGGCCGGCAAGACCGGACCCAACCAACCCGGTGGGCGACCGCCCGCTGACAAAGTGCGACAACTGCAACGCCGACTGTGGAGTGCTGCCAAGCGGCAGCCGGGACGCCGATTCCACGCAATGATGGACCGCACCTGGAGGAGTGACGTCCTCTGGGAAGCGTGGAAGCGGGTGACAGTACCCGGAGGCTGTGTAATGCAACGCTTCGAGAAACCATCGGTAAGCCGTGTGCGGGAAATCCGCATGCACGGTTTGAAAGGGGGTCTTGCCCTTTCGTCCGTGATCTTCACAGGATGAAAGGGCAGGATCTACCAATGGCCCCTCGTCGCGCACCAGGTGTACCGGCTTCGGGGGGCGAAAACCACCTGCCTACACCGTAGGCTCAGCCCGGGAAAATCGTATCCCCAGCTTGGTCGCTGCCCCATGCTATCATTGATATTCCGATCATGGCCGCACGCATTCTGGTTGACCAGCCTCGCATAGCCGCGTTTTGTCGGCGTCACGGCGTTGCGCGCCTGGCGCTGTTCGGTTCCGCGATCAGGGATGACTTCCAGTCCAACAGCGACGTTGACGTCCTGGTCGAGTTTGAGCCGGGCCGCGTGCCTGGCCTGACGTTCTTCGCCATGGAGGACGACCTCGCAGAAATTCTTGGACGGAAGGTCGATCTGCACACGACCCAATCATTGAGTTGGCATTTCCGCGACCGGGTGCTTGCCGAAGCCGAAGTGCAGTATGTCGCTGCGTGATCCCACCGTCGCCTTGAAGGAGATGCGCGACCACGCGCAGGAGGTTGTTGCTTTCACACGCGACAAACAACGCTCCGACCTGGAAAGCGATAGAATCCTGTCGCGGGAGAGACCGCCGCCATAGGCGGCGGGTGAGGGTGCCAATATTGCCCCTGCAGTGCCGTACAGCTCACCGCCGCGGTCCTCGCGCGCATCACCTTCAAGAGACCCAGGCGAGATGTGCAGACGGCACCGCCGTGCTCGCGACCGCCGCAAAACTGCGGCCCCTCGTCGTCCCGCCGCTGCCACCACCGACGTCAGGTGCCGCGCCCGGCACCGGGGTGCCAACCCCGCGTGTCCGCTCGGCGCATCCTCCCCGCACTGAATTCCGTTGCACTGCGCCGACTTTGGACCGCCACCGAAAGAACTTTCGGCTGCTGCCGTGAAGGTTGCGGCTCGAATGTGCGGCAGTCATTCGCTGCTGGCAAAACGCCAGTGGCCGAGCAAGTTCGCGAACGGCTTGCGGCTCTTCCAACGGTACGCGTGAAAATCACGTCGATCGGTCGAAAAAATCCGCCCGCTTCCGATCTCTTCGGCCAGCAGGACCAGCGAAGCATCGGCGAGATCCATGAATTCGATGCGCGGCAGGTGTGCGGCGGTCAGGGGAAACACGGTGGCCGCGCCACGCCCGACGTCCTGAACGAATTTGATCTGGGCTGGCGAGCCGAGTTCCCGGCCCAGCAAGAAGCAAGTTTCGGTCAGCACCGGCCACGTTGTGATGAGTGGCTCCGGGAACGCCTTGAGCGCGGCGACCGCAGCGCGATGGTACGCGTCCCGCCGGTCGGCCAGGGCCAACCAGAAGCCGGTATCAGCGATGATCAAACCTTTGCCCGCCAGGCGCGGCCGAGCCTCTCCTTGTACGTACGCGACAGGTCGCCGGGCCCGTCCGCGCAGCCGATGAACGCTGACTCGGACATGATCTTGTAGGCCGACGGCTGCTGGCTCAGCTCTGCATCGCAAAAGCGTTCGACAGATTGCGTGATGATCGCGCTGATGGACTTGCCGCTCCGGCGCTGCACTTCCCCTATCTTGCTCGCCAGATCCGGTGTCAGGCGAGCATTGATTCGAGCCGTCCGTGCCATGTCATACAAGATGGATGACAAACATCAGCGGGTCAACGTCAGCGGCAACTTCTCATCACGTTCGGTGCTTTCCAGCGTCGGCGAATGCCCCACGCCGACCAGGCGATCCCGGTGGCGCACAGCGCCAGCATGATGCCCGCCCAGATCGGGGCGGTGCCCGGCGTGCGAAACCAGGTCGGAAACCACAGGTCGACCGGAACCGACGCGAAGATCGATGCGATGACCTTGGGCGTGTTCAGGATCCGGTGCCACGGCATGTCGGCAAACAGATCGCCGCCGAGCAGCTTGTGTTTGAGCATCCACAGGTGCCCGGGGATTGGTGACAGCTCGGGCACGAACACCGTGACGACGTAGCCCAGGCGTTCGTCTTGCAGTGGCGCGCGCAGGTTCTGCGCGATGCGGATGAAGTGATCCCAGTAGAACGCGCCGCCCAGGATCTGCACGGCTTGGCTGGCCAGCGACAGCGTCGCTAGGCCCGCGACGGAGGCGCGCTTGATGCCACGGTCGACAACCCCTTGCAGCCACGGCGCCGCCGGTAGCAGCAACAGCGGCGTCAGCGGCACAAGGTAGCGCGGTCCCCAAACGTGGCCACCGTACCAGCTACGAAAACGCAGGTACGGCAACAACAGCGCCGCCGCCATTCCCAGCAGCAGCAAGGCGCGCGCCCGATCTTGACGGTAGTAGCTTGGCAGGCCAAGCAAACCCAACAGCAGGATCGGGCTGTACGCCAGGTAAGACCGGCCGGGCGACAACAGGTAGCCGTGCAAGGCATCGTAGACCCCTGCGGTCCACAGATCGCCCCCGGCGGCCGAGTATCCCGAATCAAGCCACGAGCCAGTTTTTAATCGGTTTTGCGCCAGCATGGCGATGCAAAGTGGAACCAGGACGGCGGCGCCCCCCAACGCCGCGCGCAACATTTGTCGGCGCTGCTCTCGTCCGCGAACAACGACGTAAGCGGCAGCGACCAAGATCGGCAAGAGGTTCAGCACTTTGGTGTTGAGCAACCAGCCGGCCGCCAGACCGGCAATGACGCCGTCGGCGACGGTGGGCCGTTCTGCCAGGGCCAGCGCGCGTTCGAAAATCACCAGCAAGAGCAGCGCTTGCAACGGCTCGGACCACGGCACGCGGGCGTACACGAACATGATGGTTTGCAACCCAAGCGCCAGCGCCAGCCAGAAAGCCACCCGCTCGCGCGCGCCTTGCCGCAGCGCCACGACGAAGAACAGAACGCAAACGGCAGCGGCAAGCAGCGCGGGGGAAAGCTTGGACGTGTAGTTGTGGAGCAGCAGGGCCGGAGCGCCCGGCACGAAAGCGAGGGCCTTGTACACGAGGTAAGCCGGCATCAGCGCCAGCACGTTGCCAAGCGGGTAAAGGCCGTATTTTTTCCCGTCGCGCACGGTGAAGAAGAACGCCGGGCCACCGATCTTTAGCTCCAGCGTATGATCGTCGATCAGCGCCTTGGCGCTCTCGAACATGATCTTGCCGTCGGCCCAGGGCGGTTCAACGCTCTGGAACGCCAGGTAGACGCAGACCAGCAGACAAAATAGGCGCACCTTCATGGAATGATCACCGCGAGCGGACCACGGCTCGCGCTCGGGGGTCAAGCTGTCGTATCGTGTACGGGTGTACCGGGGCCTGAAAGTCGTCCTGATTCCGCCGGTCTTCAACGAGGAAAAAAAGATCGGCGAGGTGGTGCGCCGGACACCGCGCGACATCGTGGACACGGTGCTGGTGGTCGACGACGGCTCGACCGACAACTCGGCCGAAGTTGCGCGCGGCCTGGGTGCCGAGGTGCTGTCGCTTGGACGAACCGTCGGTGTGGGCGCGGCGCTGCGCGCTGGATTCGCGTGGGCGAAGGAACGCGGCTTCGACGTGATCGTCGTGATCGCGGGCAACAACAAGGACGCGCCCGAAGAGATCACGCGCTTGCTCGACCCCATCGCCGATGATCACGCCGACTTCGTGCAAGGCTCGCGCTTTGCCCAGGGTGGGCGCACGGGTGGCATGCCGCTTTACCGGCACCTTGCGACCCGCGCGCACCCGGTGCTGTTTTCGCTGGCGGCGCGCAAGTGGGTCAGCGAATCAACCAATGGCTTCCGCGCCTTTCGCACCAAGCTGCTCGACGATCCGCGCATCGCTCTTGGGCAATCGTGGCTCGACGAGTACGAACTTGAGCCGTATCTGTACTTCAAGGTTATTCGCCTCGGCTACCGCACCGCCGAGGTTCCCGTGACCAAGATATACCCGCCCAAACACCTCGGCTACACCAAGATGAAGCCCCTCACCGGCTGGTGGTCCATGCTGCGCCCGATTGTGTTGCTGGGCCTGGGCCTCCGTCGGTGATGACGACCATATAACTTGACAGGTCATAGTGATGTGACCAAACTAGTCATATGAAGGCGGTGCCAGTTTCAGAGCTCAAGGCCGAGCTTTCTCGCCATCTGCGCTACGTGCGCCGGGGCGGTGAAGTGCAGATCCTGGAGCGGGGCGTGCCGATTGCCCGGCTCGTGGGCCTGCAAGGAGTCGCGCACGACGACAGCGGACGGCTGGTGCGGCTGGTGCGGGGCGGAGTGCTTCGCCCTGGCAGTGGCGAGAAGATTCATGTTCTGGACGAACCACCACTGACCTTGCCTGGCGCGAGGCTGTCCGAAGCCCTCGACGAAGATCGCGGCGATCGAGTTTGAGGTACTGGGACACTTCTGCGATCGTTCCGCTGGTCATCGACGAGCCAGGATCGGCCCTGGCGCGCGCCTGGCTCGCCGAGGATAGCGAGCTCGTCATCTGGGGACTGACGGCGGTCGAACTGACGGCGGCGGTTGAGCGCCGCGCCCAAGAGGGCCATGTCGGGCCCGCTGACCGGCGCACGCTGCTGCACCGGTTTGGGCAACTGTGCGCGAGTGCCAACGAAGTCTCCGACCTGCTGGCGGTGCGATCCCGGGCAACGTCCGTGCTCGCGCGGCACGCCCTGCGGGCTGCGGACGCCGCGCAACTCGGCGCGGCCCTGGTCGTGGCCGAGGGTGATCCGACCTCGTTGACCATGGTTTGCCTGGATCGTCCTCTCGCGGACGCGGCCGAGCGCGAGGGGCTGCACATTCTGACCTGGCCGGCCCCCTGTGCAGGGGGGGCACCAATAGTGGCTCAAGTTCACAGGTCAAGGTGACGTAGTTCCAGGGGATGCGTTTGTGTGGGATCGCAGGGACGATGCGGTCGCGCCTGGCGGTTTGCGCGGCCGTGCTTCCGATGATGGCGGGGTGCCGCCTACAGCTCCCCACTCCAGATGATGGCGGACCGGCGTCGGGCGTTGGCCCAGGCAACGAATCCGGCAGCGCAAGTGCCACGATGATGGTGAGCGCCGCGGGCGGTGGAGTGATCCGGACACGAAATGGCGCGGTGCTCGACATCCCACCAGGCGCGCTGGTTGCTGACGTCCAGGTGACGATGACGCCCCTGGGCGCAAGCGATTTGTCCCCCGGGTGGCTGGCGGGGGTGCGCCTCGAGCCGAGCGGCCTCTCGTTCAAGAAGCCCGTCATTCTGACGCTTCCGTTGCGCCAGGCAGCGCCGTCCACCAACCCACCCAAGCACCTGGAGTTTTTCGGCGATGATCCGCGGCGCGCCTATGACAGCGGCTCGCCGGTGGTGCTCTCGCCCGACGGCAAGAGCGCGATCCTGACCATCACGCATTTCAGCGGTGCCATCTGCGCCCTAAACTGCCACGCCGGGACCATGGAGTTTCTCACCGCGCAGTACCGCAAGCGCGGCCTTCTGCCGCAAGACATTCTGGCGTGCGTGCAAAAGAAGTTTCCCGGCATCGACCTGCCCACGTTCTGCGGCAGGGTTACTCAATTCGGTATCCAGCCGCTGCTCGACACGTTCTTCGATCAGCTGGAGGCGGAGGCACTGCCCCCGGGCAAGGAGGTCGCCTCGTTGCGTCTCGCACAGCTTGCCGCCGCAGCGCAATCGGGGCGCAATGTCGTTTTTGCGTTCAGCCACGAGACGCCAGGAGGGCGGACGGGCCAGCGCGGCTTCTACGAGGACATCGACCACACGGCGGCGCTCGAAATGCACATGGGTCGGTGGCAGCTCCGCAACACGGTGGAGGTAGGGGAATACGGGTTGCGTTTGCTCGGTGGAACGAATCTAGCCTGGTGGCCGCTCGACATGCTCAACGCCTTCCGGCAGCAAGTGACGGGAGTCCCGGTCGAGGTGCAGGTTTGCGGCGAGCCAGGATGCCTCAGCCGGACCGGCGAATTCGATTTTGAAAACAACCACATCTACCCCGCGTTATCCGCCCGCAAGGTTCCATGGGGCGGCGTTCGGATCTACGTCGAGCGTCCAGGCGCCACCGATGGTTGCTTTCCGGATGGCGGCGTCGCCCCAGCACCCGACGCGCGGATCGATGTGCCGACCACCGATGCGGCAGCGCCAGACGTGACCCGGAGCGACGCAACGGTCGATACGCCCCCCTTGCCGTTGGACTTTTCCGGTCAATTTCCCGACGTGCCGATCTGTCCCAAGTACACGCGGACCGGCGGTTACTGCGCCGGCGAGAACGCTTGCCCGGCGGGCGGGGCGACGTGCGCGTGCAGCGGCGGGTCGTTCTGCTGCATTCCTGGGTTTTGCTGGACGCGCTACATCGCGGGCTGCACGCAGGAGAAATGCCCGCCCATGGCCGGTCGCAACTACACCAACCACTGCACCTGTCCGGCCAACACCAAGTCGGTGTACGATTCGTGTCGGCCGGGTTTCCTGGTATCTTGCGATCCCCCTTGATTCCCCCGAGCGTGTCTGCGAACCGCATCGTCTTGAAAAATCACCATTTCTGCTCGCGCTCTCACCCGATGCGCATGGTGTCTCTGTGCGTTAGTCTACTTGCCGGATCGTCATATGCGCAAGCGGGCTCAGCCGGATCGCCAGCCACGAACGCGCACCTTCCGTTGTCGGCGGGCTGGCACTTGCAGTCGTCGGCCAAGGTGAACACCACCGGCGACCTGCTCTCCCTGGGCACCTACCAGCCCAAGGACTGGTACCCCGTGACCGTGCCAACCACCGTTCTGGCCGCGCTGGTTCAGCACAAGGTTTATCCAGACCCTTATTTTGACGTGAACATCAGATCCATCCCCGGTGCCAACTATCCCATCAAGGAGAACACCTGGATTTTGACCTCCAATGCGCCCATGCCGGCGGATAGCCCCTTTGCCGTCCCCTGGTGGTACCGCAAGGAGTTTGTTGTCCCGGCCAACTATCAGGGCCGGACCATCTGGCTGAATTTCGACGGTATCAACTACCGTGCCAATATCTGGTTGAACGGCAAGCTGATCGGACAAGCCAAGGATCTGGCCGGTGCCTGGCGCACCTACGTGATCGACGTCACCAACGTCGCCCGCCCCGGCGCGAAGAACGTCCTTGCCGTGCAGATTTTCGCGCAAACCGAGACCGATCTCGGGACCACCTTCGTCGATTGGAACCCGTCTCCGCCCGACAAGAACATGGGTCTGTGGCGTGACGTGACCATCACCACCACCGGCCCGGTGGCCCTGCGCTACCCGGCGGTCTTGTCCACCCTCGACTCTCCCGCCCACGGCAGCGCGCGCCTGACCGTCACCGCACTTCTCCAGAACGCGGCGACCCACGCGGTGAAAGGTAAGCTCGTGGGCCGGATAGAAAACCTGGCGTTCGAGCGTGAGGTGGATCTGGCTCCGGGAGAACGCCTCGACGTGGCCTTCGAGCCGGATGCGTTTCCGCAGCTTGTGATGGCCAATCCGCGCCTGTGGTGGCCAGCGCAGATGGGCACGCCGCATCTGTATCGACTCGCACTGGCCTTCGAGATCAATGGGCGGGTATCCGACCGGGTCGAAAAGAAATTCGGCATCCGCGAGATCAAGTCCGCACTCGACGAGAGCCAGCGGCGCTTTTTCACCGTCAACGGCAAAAAGATCCTGATACGCGGCGCAGGCTGGTCGTCCGACATGCTGATGCGCGAAAGTTCGCAAAGATTGCGCGATGAGCTTCGCTACGTGAGCGACATGGGCCTCAACACGGTCAGGTTGGAGGGCAAGCTAGAAAGGGAGGAGTTCTTCGACATTGCCGATCGGGATGGAATTCTGGTCATGGCCGGATGGTGTTGCTGCAATCATTGGGAGAAATGGGCGGCGTGGAAGCCGGATGACTTTGCCATCGCAGAGCACTCGCTGCGGGACCAGCTTTATCGGATGCGCGGCCATCCCAGCTTGATGGTCTGGCTGAACGGGAGCGACAAAGTGCCTCCACCCGAGGTCGAGAAAACGTATCTGAACGTCGCCAGCAGCTGTCGTTGGCCGAACCCGATGCTTTCATCGGCGACGGCCAAACTCAGCCCGCAGACGGGCCCCAGTGGCGTGAAGATGACGGGGCCTTACGAATACGTGGCACCCAAGTACTGGATGGAAGACACCAAGCGCGGCGGTGCCTACGGCTTCAACACCGAAACTAGCACCGGAGCAGCCATTCCGGTGATCGAGAGCCTGCGTAAGATGCTGCCCAAGGAGCACCTTTGGCCAATCAATGACCACTGGTCCTTCCATTCCGGTGGCGGCAAGTACAGGGATCTAAATCTTTTCACCGACGCCCTCGATGCACGCTATGGCAAGGCCAATTCTGTCGAGGACTTCGCGATGAAGTCACAGCTCATGGCCTACGAGGGCACGCGCGCCATGTTCGAGGCCTATAGCATCAATAAGTACACCGCCACGGGCGTCATTCAGTGGATGCTGAACAATGCGTGGCCAAGCCTTATTTGGCATCTGTATGACTACTACCTTCAGCCTGCGGGCGGCTATTTCGGCGTCAAGAAGGCGTGCGCTCCGCTGCACCCCGTCTACTCTTACAGTGACCACTCGATCTGGGTGGTGAGCAGCCAATATGAGAACGTCAAGGATGTGAAGCTCACGGCCAAGATCTACAACCTCGACATGGTGCAGATATTCTCACGGCAGGTCACCCTCGATGCCGCGCCGGACAGCGCCACCCGGGTCTTTACCTTGCCTGTCGTCAACGACGAGACCCCGATCTCCTTCCTGCGACTGGCGCTCGAAACTGGGACCGAGGGGGCGGGCAAGCTTATCGGATCCAACTTCTACTGGCTCTCGGCCAAACCCGAGACGGTGCAGTACGACGAAAAGGCGAAGCCTTGGTACGCCACCACGGCTGCCTACGCTGATTACACCGCGCTCGCACGCCTGCCCAAAGTGAGACTTGACGTGACCAGCAGAACGGAACGCAAGGCGGGCGATGTCGTCACCCACGTCTCGGTCAAGAACATCGAAAAAACCCTGGCCTTTTTCATCCGACTCAAGCTCAGCAAAGGCCCAGGAGGCGAGGAGATCCTGCCCGTGCTCTGGGAGGACAATTACTTTTCTGTCATGCCCGGAGAGCAGCGTGAGATCACCGCAACCTACAGCGCCCGCGCGCTCGGCGCGTCCAAGCCGTCCGTCGCCGTGAGCGGCTGGAACCTCAAGCCGTAGAGAATTCTTGCCGTCTACGTACCGGGCACGGGGACCGGGGTCACGGGCAGCGGCGCTCGCCAGTCGTATGTCTCGGGGCCGAGACGCTCGTTGAACGCCAAAGCCTGCTCCCAGGTGACGAGCTGGCCGGTGTAGGTGGCGGCTCGGCCCATGATGGCCATGAGTGTGCTCTTTGACATGTATGCGCCGTCATTGATGGGCTTCGTGTTGCGGATGCTGGCGAACAACTCGTCGTGCTCGGCCTGGTACATGGTGCTTTTGGGTGACTGTGCCTCCCACTGCCTGCGGCTGCCGTAGACGTATATCTTCCGGTCAGACAGAAAGGCCTTCCCCTTTGTGCCGAGCACCAGAACGCTGCTGTCGTTGTGCGCAGCCGGGTAATGGCGGCAGTGTGAAAAGATTCGCACGCCGCTGGTGTATTCATAGGTGACGGCGTGGTGGTCGTAGATATTTCCGTATTCGGGGGCTGTGCGCCAGGTACGGCCGCCCGTGCCCCAGGCCTTGACCGGGTACTCGCCCTTCATGATCCAAGAACTCATATCCAAGAGGTGGACGTGTTGCTCCACGTTAAAGTCGCCCGACAGCCACGAAAAGTAATACCAATTTCGCATCTGCCACTCCATGTCGGTCCAGTCCTTCTGCCGGGGCTTGACCCAGATAGGGCCGCGGAAGTCGTTGGCATGGATAGCGATCACCTCACCGATTTCACCATTGTGGATGCGGCGAATGGCGTCGCGTATTCTCGAGTCGTAACGTCGGCAAAAGCCCGATACGACGGTGAGGCCCTTGCGCCCCGCCTCTTCGCAGGCACCGAGCACGGTCTTCACGCCTGGCGCATCCACCGCGACCGGCTTTTCTGCGAATATGTGCCTACCTGCGGCCACGGCCGCCGCGAGGTGGGCGGGACGGAAGTGAGGTGGCGTCGCGAGGATCACGACGTCGGCACTGTTGATCACCCCGCGGTAGGCATCGAAACCAACGAAGCATCGTTCCTTCGGGACGTCCACGCGCGCGGCCACGGGGCCGCTTCTCGCGAGCAGCACCAGCGACTTTTGCAGCCGATCCTCGAAGGCGTCGCCCATCGCGACCAGGCGTGCATGGGGTTCGGCCTGCAGCGCCTCGACTGCCGCCTCCGATCCGCGGCCACCGCAGCCGATGAGCCCGATCCGCAGCACCTCCCGAGGAGCCGAGGCGGCGGGCCGGACGTGACCGAAGTGAGCCGCCGCGACACCGGCAGCGCTGGCTGTTCCGGTCAGGAACGAGCGGCGGGATACGAATGGTTTTCCTTGATGGTTCATAGCTTTGTTCTCATGAAGCCTGATCTGGTGGCAATTGCAAGGTCGGCGAGCAGATCACTGGCTCGTGCACCAGCGCACGGCCGCGTCGAACAGATCCCAGCCGACCTCGGTCAGCGTGACCGCCGTCCGATCCGAAAGAAAGAAGCCGACACGGCGCATTGGGAGGGCGAACCCGCCAGGCATTATCGCGCCGACATCATAGCCGAATATGACCGCGGAGGTGGGTCGCCCGGGAAGGGTCGCGATCCACTCGGCGAAGGGGCCCGGCGTCCCCCAGCGGAGCAAGGTATTGGCTGCGGTAACCCGAACCGTTCCCGAGAGCCCGGCCGCCATCGGGTGCAGCGCGTTCCTGATGACGATCTCGCCCGATTGCGTGTGCGCAGTTCCCTGATCTTCGTCGGACGCTGTAGCGGTCATCCCCAGGTCGTTGAAAAGCGCGATTTCATTTGTCAGGATCGGGACCGGCAAGTCGCGCAGCGAGGTGGTCACGTCCACGGCCTGGATCGTCGCCGAGAGCACGACGATGGTCCCATCTCGCAGATCGCTCGCACGCAGGCCACCGCCGCCGCGCACGCGTACGTCGAAGTCCAGAGACTCGAGCCGCCGCTTGATGAGCGCGTCCGAGGGGCCCAGGCTGGTGGTACCACCGACCAGATACGCGACTCCTCCGGTTCGCGCGGCACGCAAGGCCTGGCCTTCGGCCGCGACCGCGTGCTGACCGGCGGCTACCTCGACCTTCTCGCCCTCGCGGCTGCGCCGTAGGCGCACGTGTCCTTCGTACACCTGCAGGCGCGTCGCTGCGCTGGTCGTGGACAGGAGGAAGACCGTCCCCACGACCGTGGCTTCGGCCTGCGGCGTGGCGAGTATGAATGGGCGCCCCGCCGGCTGCGGTGGAACGCGCGCACGCAGAGTACCGGCGGCGAGGAACAGTCCTTTGCCCCGCCCGGCTCTTCCATCGGTGAGACCGGTGACCACACTGTCGCCCTCGACGTCGATGCGCGTACCGTCGTCGAACTCGATCACCGCGTTGCTGGCGCGCCCAGGGGTGAGCAGACCTTGGTCCGCCGCCAGCGCCTGACCAGCGCGCGCCGCGAGCTTTTGGCCATCGGTGATGACGAGGACCGACCCCGCGACCGAGCGCAGACGCGCTGCGGGCATGTTGGTCGGGGTGGGTGGCCGTTCGGACGCAGCCGTTGGCGACACAGCCCCCGCGACCACCTCGACTGGTCCCGCCGGGCCGGGCGCGCGATCGACGCGCTCGACGAACAGCACCACGCCTGCAGCGAGTGCGACCGCCGCCGCCAGAGCCGGCCAGCGGGCGCGCCGTCCACCGAGCGACGATTCCGCCGCCCGCGCGCGCAGACGCCGTTCGAGCCGCGCGACGAACTTGCGGCCATCCCGCTCGGCAGATTGGCGTTGGAGGAACTGCGCAACGAACATCCTCCCATCGTCGTCGTCGGCATGGATCTCGCGGAGCACTCCGTCGAGGTGGCGGTCACGCAAGAGCTCAGCCCGCAGCACTGGATCATCGTGCATCGCGCGCGCGACTATCTCCTCCTCCACGGCGGTCACCGTGGCACCGATGAGGTACCGGGACCAGATCTCCTCGATGCCGATGCGCTCCATGTCAGGCATTCCCCGCGGCGAGGCGTCGGTCGACGCACGCGCGCAGCCCCTTCCGGAGCCGCAGCAGCGCCATGCGCACCGCGCTTTCCTGCCGACCGAGCTGACGCGCGATCTCCCCCGAGGTCTGAGCCTTGAAGTAGAACGCGGTCACGAGTCGCGCGTTATCCTTTGACAGCGTGCGCAGGCACTCGCGCAACGCTGCCATTTCTTGTTCGCGATCCTGCATGCTCACCTCGTCGGCTTGCACCCACTCAGTCTGCCACTCTGTCACCACCCGCTCGATCCCAGAATGCGCCTGCCGACGGATTTGCTCGCGCAGGAAGGTGGCGACCTCGCGACGGGCGATCCCCAAAAGCCACATGCGGAACGGGGCCTGGCCGCCGTAGCTCGCGAGGCCCCGATGCGCGGCAATGAAGCTCTCCTGGGCCACGTCGGCAACACCATCGCGGCTCCACACGTAGCGGGCCACATAAGCGCGCACCGCGCCCTGGTGTCGCAGCACCAACTCGGAGAACGCATCAGTCGAGCCACCAAGCGCGTTGTGGATAAGTTGCTTCTCCACCTCCAAACTATCCACGTCAAACGTCATCGGCATGCCATCCCCAATATACTAGATCGCGTGGGGGAGGCTTCCGTCACACGCACTGCCGATTTCTCCTGATGTCTTGGGCACTTGGGAGATTTCAAGTGACGATCACCTGGAGCTGGCGATCCTGTTTGCAGTGGTTTAAACTTTCGCAGTGGTTTAAACTTTCACAGTGGCCGTGTCTCACCACTCATCAAGTGGTGAGGGGAGGTAAAGCCGATGGGTAAGTCGTTGTCGTATTTTCGACCACTTGCAGGCGAGCTACGTTGGCTCTCCGTGCTGGTTATCGCCGCGTGCCAGGGCACCATTGGTGACCCGCTTGACCGCGACCCCGCTGCAAACGTAGGTGGTCCCCCGAAAGCAACGGGTGTTGCCCCCGGAGTGGCTGGCGTTCCCGGCACCGATAGCTCTCCGTTGCCTGCCCCTACTGCCGAGCAAGCCGCCTGCAAAGCGCCGAATGTTGGGCGTCAATACCTGGCCCGTTTGACGGGAGCCGAGTACGCCCAGAGCGTCAGGGACGTCTTTGCGGTGCTGAGCCCCCCCTCATTTGTCCCAGACGAAGCGTCGAACCACATCGATCAGGCCCCGTTTGGAGCCAACACAGCCTTTCGCACGAACGTCGTTTCGGATTTTGGCTCCGAAAGTATATATCGCACGATGGTGGCGGCGGAGGAAATCTCTCCTGTTGTAGAAGCGGCGGCGGTGACCCAGGCACCGTGCCCCGCTGGCGCAACGCAGCAGAACGAAGAGACCTGTGCCTTGGCTTTCATCAAGAAGGTCGGGCGGCGAGTCTACCGGCGACCCTTGACAGTCGACGAGGAGCAGGGGCTTGTCCAGGTGTTCCGGGCCGGCCGTGCATCGGGCAACAGTTACAAACACGGCATCGGAGTCGCCGCGCAGGCGATGTTGCAATCGCCACACTTCATCTATCACCTGGAGTTCGGCCGTGACGAGACTGCGGTTCCGATGACGAATATCAGGGTCGCCACGCCCTACGAATTCGCCTCCCGGCTGTCGTTTTTTCTGTGGCAAGGGCCCCCCGACGAGGTCCTGCGCGACGTCGCAGGTGCCGGCGCGCTCGATACGCCGGCCGGTGTCGTGGCGCAGGCGCGGCGCCTCCTCGCCGACGGCCGTGCCAAAGCCACTGTGCGCAA
>CAYSKR010000264.1:0-8157 GCA_964431675.1 uncultured Myxococcales bacterium | reverse complement strand
CGCATCGCCGCTCTTGGCCTACAGATCGACGCCGACCTGCCCCCCGGCGAGCTCACCGTCGTCGGCATCCTGCGCGGTGCCTTCATGTTCATGGCGGATCTCGTGCGCGCGATCCCGCGGCCGATGCGCTGCGATTTCCTCGGCGTGCGCAGTTACGGCGATGCCACCGTGTCCTCCGGCGCGGTCCAGATCACCAGCGATCTTGGCGCATCGATCGAGGGGCAGCATGTCCTGCTGGTCGAGGACATCGTCGATACCGGGCTGACGCTGCGGTACCTGGTTGACCTGTTGCAGTCGCGCAACCCGGCGAGCCTGCACGTGTGTTGTCTGCTTTCGAAGTCGTCGCGCCGCAAGACCGAGGTTCCGGTGCACTTCGTCGGCTTTGAATCTCCCGACAAGTTCGTCGTCGGCTACGGGCTCGACCACGCGCAGCGTTTCCGCAATCTGCCGTACATTGGCGTGATCGACTGACGTTCAGCCGCCGGCGTCCAGGCGCTGCCGGAGCGCACCGTAGCGCTGCAAGAATTCGAGATTTTGTTGCTTGAATGCCTTCAAATACTTGCGCTCCTTGGATTTTTTGCGCAAGCCTTCGCGAATCTGTTCCAGCGCATCCACCAGTTGCGCAGGATCCGAGAACGAGGGGATGACCGGCAAGAGTCGGCTGTGCTCGACCATGTCGAGCTTCCCGGCAGCCCCTTCACCGGGCGGCGAGAACAGCAGGGCGACCACGTCGGGCGCGGTGGCCTTGATCGTCTTCACCACCATGCGCCCGGGCAAGTCCGGGAGGTTCTCCTTGACCAGCAGAACGCTGGGGGGCGTGTCGCCCGCGCTGTCGAGCGCCTCGCCGCCGCTCTGCTTGCTTTGCACGCGCCAGGCACCGCCCGCAGGCAACAGGCGTTCGAGGTCCGCCGCGAGGGTCGGCTGGTCGTCCACCACCAGGACCACCAGGCCACCGAGCGTGGCAGCCGACTCGGTCACGCCCTCGTCGGTCACGCCCTCGTCGCGCGCGAGCAGACGATCCTCCAGATCCATCACGTGCCGCGACAGGTCCATCACCTTCTTGAGCACCTCCTCGTGAAAATCGCCGACCTCGCGCAAAAGTTCCGCCGCGTTGTCGGCAGCCTTGACCTCGGTCGCAGCGGCCAGCACCCGGTCGCGCAGGTAGGCAAACCCATCCTCGGTTTTGGGGAACACGTCCGCCGCACCGGCGCGAAATCCAGCCGTCGCTGCCTCGAACGACTTGCCCGAGATCATCAGCAGCGGCACGGTCAACGGCGACTTGGCGCGCGCGAACTTGACCAGCTCCAGCCCGCCATCAAGCGACGGCGTGTCGTTGTCAATGAGCGCCACGGGGATGAACCGCGTCGCGATCTGGTGGCTGGCCTGTGATGCGTCTTTGAGCGCCGTCACGAGCAGGCCCACCTGCCCCAACACCGCGGTCAGCGCGGCGAGGGATTTTTCGTCCTGGTCAAGGACCAGCACTTCCCCCACCGCAGTCTTGCGTTCGCCTGAGGTCACGGCCGCACAGGCTGGCAGACGCTTCGGCAAAGGTCAAAACCACGGCGTGTTATGATGCGGATGGAGTCATGAACACCGTCCTCGATCGCGTGCTGGGAGCAGCCAGGCAACTTGGAGCATCGGACGTCCACCTCAAGGCGGGGCTGCCGCCCATCTTCCGCATCAAGGGGGATCTGCGCACCGTCCGCGATGTGCCGCCGATGACCAAGGAAGTCGTGCTGGAATTCGCCGTCAGCATGATGAACCCCAAGCAGCGCGAAATCTTCGAGCGCACCTGGGATGTCGACCTCGCGTATTCGACGCAAGACGAAGCACGCTACCGTGTCAACGTGTTCCAGCAACGCGGTGCAACCGGGATCGTCATGCGGCTCATCCCACCCGACGTTCCATCATTCGAGAAGCTCGGCCTGCCCAAGAAGGTTCTCGAACTCGCCGACGAAGAGCGCGGCCTGTTGCTGGTCACGGGCATCACGGGTTCGGGCAAGTCGACCACGCTGGCGGCGATGGTCGACTACATCAACACCCAGCGCGCGTGCCACATCCTGACCATCGAAGATCCGATCGAGTACGCTTTCAAGGATCGCCGCAGCGTGATCAATCAACGCGAAGTGGGATTTGACACCACGTCCTTCGGCAAGGCGCTGCGCGCCGGCCTCCGGCAAGATCCCGACGTGGTCATGGTGGGCGAGATGCGCGATCTTGAAACCACCGAGATCGCGATGACCGCGGCGGAGACCGGCCACCTGGTCCTTTCGACCTTGCATACAACCGACGCGGTGGAAACCGTCAGCCGCATCATCTCCCAGTACCCGCCCCATCAGCAGGCGCAGGCACGGTTGCAACTGCAGACCGTCCTCAAGGGCGTCATCTCGCAGCGCCTGCTGGCACGCGCCGACGGCAAGGGCATGGTGCCCGCGATCGAGATCATGGTCGCGTCCGCCCGCGTGAAAGAACTCATCGCCGACCCGAAACGCACGCGCGAGATTCACGACGCGATCATGACCGGCAAGGATCCGTACGGCATGATCAGCTTCGATCAGTCGCTGACCGATCTGGTCAAGAGCCACCAGATCACCTACGACGAGGCGTTCAAGGCCGCGTCGAACCCGGACGATTTCGCGCTGTTCTTCAAGGGCGTCACCAAGGGCGGACTGTCCTAGTCCCTGCCGCCGGGCTGGGCTAGTCTGCACCGCCTCATGGCTGCCTCTTCAGACAAGGTTCGACGCACGTTTCTCGACTTCTTCGCCGCGCGCGGCCACGAGGAGGTGCCGAGTTCGCCGCTGGTGCCGCAGAACGATCCGACGTTGCTGTTCGCCAACGCGGGGATGAATCAGTTCAAGGACGTCTTCACCGGTAAGGCCACGCGCGACCAGCGCCGCGCCACCAGCTCACAGAAATGCGTCCGCGCCGGCGGCAAGCACAACGATCTCGAAAACGTCGGGCGCACGGCACGCCACCACACATTTTTCGAGATGCTGGGCAACTTTTCATTCGGCGACTACGGCAAGGAAGACGCGATTGCCTTTGCCTTCGATCTGTTGGCGGGCGAGTACAAGATCGATCGGCGGCGCCTGGTCTACACCGTGCACACGAGCGACGACGAGGCGCGGCAACTGTGGAAGCGAATCGCCGGGGTCGGCGATGATCGGGTCATCGCGCTGGGCGACAAGGACAACTTCTGGGCGATGGGGGAAACGGGGCCGTGCGGCCCGTGCAGCGAGATCCACTACCACCAGGGCGACGACATCCCGTGCGCCGAAGTGGTCGCCGGACGCAGTTGCCTTGGCCCGGCGTGCGATTGTGATCGCTGGATCGAGCTCTGGAACCTGGTGTTCATGCAGTTCGAGCAGCTTGCCGACAAGACGCGGCGGCCCCTGCCCCGGCCTTCGGTCGACACCGGCATGGGCCTTGAACGGCTGTGCGCCGTACTCGAAGGCAAGCGCTCGAACTACGAAGCCGACCTGTTCACAACCCTCATCGAGCGCGTTCGCCAGCTCAGCGGCGGCAAGGTGTTCGTGCCCAACGACTACGGCGAAGGCAGCGTGTCCGTGTCGATGCGCGCCATCGCCGACCACGCGCGCGCGGCCGCGTTCTTGATCGCCGACGGCGTCTTCCCCGACAAAACCGGCCGCGAATACGTCTTGCGTCGGATCATGCGGCGGGCCATCTACCACGGATCGCTGATCGGCATCGGCACCAAGTTTTTCGACGGACTGTGCGTACACGTGACCGAACGGATGGCGCACGTCTTCCCCGAACTCGGCGAGCGGCGCCAGGTGATCAACTCGGTGGCGCAACAGGAAGAGCAGCGCTTCCGCGAGACGCTGGAACGCGGCGTGAAGATCTTCAAGGAAGAAACCAGCAAGATCGTCGGCAAAGTGGTGCCGGGTGCCCTCGCCTTCAAGCTGTACGACACGTACGGATTTCCATTCGACTTGACCCGCGTGGTCGCGGCGCGCCGCGGCCTCGACGTCGATGAAGCTGGGTTCGACGCCAACATGGAAGAGCAGCGCAACCGCGGCGAGTTCGGCGGTTCGGGCGAGGTCGCAGTGGAAGCGATATTCCAGGAGATCGCCGCGCGGCCCGGCATCGCACCGACAACGTTCGTTGGCTACGAAACGACGGACGGACCTGGGCGGGTACTCGCTCTGGTCAAGGACGGCCGCGAGGAAAAAACGGTTGCCGCGTCGGACGCCCAGATCGCCATCGTGACGACGAAGACGCCATTTTATGGCGAGTCGGGAGGTCAGGTCGGCGACGCCGGCGTGATCAAAGGTCCGCGCGGCACGATGCAGGTTACCGACACGCGCCGGCCCGTACCCAACCTGTTCGTGCACATTGGCCGCATCACCGAGGGCCAACTTGGAGTGGATGACGACGTGACGCTCGCGGTGGACGTCGATCGACGCAACGCCGTCCGCCGCAACCATTCCGCCACGCACTTGCTGCACTTCGCCCTGCGCCAGGTGCTCGGCGATCACGTGTCGCAAAAAGGTTCGCTCGTCGCGCCCGATCGCCTGCGCTTCGACTTCTCACACCACGCGCCCATCGCCATCGACGACCGCCACAAGATCGAAGATCTCGTCAACGCGCGCGTGCTGCGCAACCTGCCCGCGGTGACGGACGTGCTACCCATCATCGATGCCAAGAAAGCCGGTGCCATGGCCTTCTTCGGCGAAAAGTACGGCGACACGGTTCGCATGCTGACCATGGGCGAATCCAGGGAGCTGTGCGGAGGCACGCACGTGGCGCGCACCGGCGACATCGGTTTTTTCAAAATCACCCTCGAATCCGGTGTGGCGCAAGGGGTGCGGCGCATCGAGGCCGTCACCGGCGGCGGCGCGGCAGAGTTCGTGCGGCGCCTGCAAGGCGAACTATCCGACTCGGCCGGGCACCTGCGCAGCGGCACCTTCGAGGTTGCGTCAAAAATCGACCGCCTCATCAGCGAGGCGCGCGAGCGCGACAAGGAAATCGACAAGCTGCGCGCCAAGCTCGCCGCGGGCGGTGGCCAGGATCTCGGATCGTCTGCCGAGAAAATCGCCGGTCACCACCTGCTGGTCGCGGACGTCGGGACGGGCGACGCCAAGGCGCTGCGCGACACCGCCGATCGCCTGCGCGACAAGCTGAACCCCGGCCTGGTCGTGCTGGTCGGTGCCGAGGGCGAAAAAGTTTCCCTCGTGTGCATGGTCACCAAGGACGCGGACAAGAAGCTGCACGCGGGCAAGATCACCGGCAGCCTTTGCCAGGCCATCGGGGGCAAGGGTGGCGGGCGCCCGGACCTCGGCCAGGGCGGAGGCGTCAAACCGGCAGCGTGGGAGCAAACCCTTGCGACGTGGAAGCAGGAACTCCGTGACCTTCTTGCTGCCGGGTCAACGCCCTGAGTCCGAAACCCGCCCTGCGCCGCTCGGCGCTTGCCGCCGTCATCGAGACCCTGCGTCAGGATCTGCGCGCCGGAAGTCCTGATCCGGCGACCCTGCCGGACTTTGGCTACGACCCTGATTTTCTGCGCCGGACCGCGCCCCTGCTCGAGTTTCTCTGGTCCACCTACTTCAGGATCCGTTTGCAAGGCATCGAGCACGTCCCCGACGACGGCGCCGCCCTGCTGGTCGCCAACCATTCCGGTGGCCTGCCGTACGACGGCACCATGTTGATCTACGGCGTGTACCGCGATCACCCCAAGCACCGCGCCCTGCGAACGCTGGTCGCCAACTTTGCCATGCGCTCGCGCTTCATGGCACCGATCATCTCCAGAATCGGCGGCGTGCGTGCATCGATGCAGAACTCCCTGGCGTTGCTCGAACGCGGCAACCTGGTCGGCGTCTTTCCCGAAGGACTGCGCGGCGTAGGGAAGCACTACCGTGATCGCTATCGCCTGACCCACCTTGGCCGGGGTGGCTTCGTGCGCATAGCGCAGGCGGCTCGCGTTCCCATCGTCCCGGTCGCCATCGTCGGTGCCGAAGAAATTCACCCGGTCATCGCCAAGCTGACCACCATCGCGCAGCCGTTTGGATTGCCATACATCCCCATCACGCCAACGTTCCCGTTGCTTGGACCGCTCGGGCTCCTACCTGTGCCTACAAAGTGGAGCATCCGCATCGGTGCGCCGATGCACATAGAACCGGGTGCCGAGGTGCTGGAAGCCGCGGAAAGCGTACGTAGTCAAATTGACCACATGATCGCCGACCTGTTGATCGGGCGCCGTTCGATCATTTTTGGATGATGCTAGATGATGATATCGGGCGGCAGGCGCATCTAACCTTCCATGCACCAGTTGGCACCAGTTGCACATCGCAAAAAGTGGCGCAACCTTGACGATTCTGGCAAAATGGCGCACGCTGAATGCATGAAAATCGTGACGTTGTTCTCGCGGACACGTCTTATTGGTGATGGCTCTTAACGGATAGCTTGGCTCATGCTGCAAATCGGCCAAACCGTAGGCAACTACAAGATCAGCGCCAAGCTGGGCGAAGGCGGCATGGGCGTGGTGTACCTTGCCGAGCATCCCGTCATCGGGAAGAAGGTCGCGCTCAAGGCGATCCACCCGCAGCTCTCGCGCAATCCAGAAGTCACGTCGCGCTTCATGGTCGAAGCGCGGTCGGTCAACCAGATCGGCAACGAGCACATCGTCGACATCAGCGACTTCGGCACGACGCCCGACGGCGAATTTTACTTCATCATGGAGTTTCTCCAGGGTGAAGCGCTGGCCGACACGCTCAAGCGCGAGCAGACGCTGGAACCCAACCGCGCGCTGCACATCGCCGCGCAGGTGGCCGAGGCACTGGCCGCCTCGCACGGGCACGGCATCATCCACCGCGATCTGAAACCCGAGAACATCTTTCTCATTCATCGCGGGACCAGCAACGACTTCGTCAAGGTGCTCGACTTCGGCCTGGCGAAGTTGACCCAGGGCGAAGAAAAGGTGTCGCACAAAACGCGCACAGGTTCGGTGATGGGAACGCCGTTTTACATGGCACCCGAGCAGTGCGAGGGCCGCGAAAGCATCGATCACCGCGCCGACGTCTATTCGCTCGGCGTGATCTTGTTCGAGATGCTGACGGGCAAAGTGCCCTTCGGTGGCGAAGGCTACGGCGAGATCATCGTCAAGCACATCACGATGGATCCGCCGCGCCCGCGCGCCATCAACCCCATGCTGACCGCGGCGCACGAGGCGCTCCTGTTCCGCGCGCTGAGCAAGAAGCGCGAAGGCCGCTTCGGGAACATGGAAGAGTTCCGACTGGCCATGCTCGATGTTGAGAAATACCTCGCCTCGATGCCCCCGATGCCGTTTTCCAGCACACCGACGCCGGTGATGATCGACAACCGCGTCGGCCACTACACGCGCGGATCGACCGCCAACCTGGGCGCGAACGCCATGCCGATGCCGTCGACGTTTCGCGATGGCGCCGGAGAGTTGGACATTCCGGCCACGACGTCGCGCAAGGGCCTACTCGTGGGGCTGGTGGCAGCGGTGGCGATGGTGGCCGGGATCGCGGTGTTCATGACCGGGAACAAGTCGGCGACCGAAACCAAGCCGCCCGAGGTCCAGACGCAGCCGACCGTTGCCGCGCCGGTGGCTTACCCGCTGCCCAAAAACGTTGCAATCATGTTCACCTCCAGGCCCGAGGGCGCGAAGTTGATTCGCAAGGACAACGGCCATCATCTCGGCACCACGCCGGTCGAGGTGGAACAACCGTATGGCAAGAAGCCGATCGAGTTCCTGCTGCGCAAAGACGGCTTTGAAGAGCAAACCGCCACGGTCGTGCCGGAAAGCGCGACGCAGATCTCGGTCAACCTGGCACCGATCCACAAGGTGACCAAGTCCGTCACTCCGCCGAGCCACCACGCGAGCGGGACGAAGCCTGCGAGCGTGCCCAAGAGCAAGCCGCACCCGCCGGGCAAGAAGTCGTCCAAGTCGATCGACGACGACGGAGTTCTTGAACCGTCGTTCAAGTAGCCTGAGCCCACGCACGCACTGCGCGGACCTGTTGACCGGCGAGTGTCGCGCGGCTAGTTTACGACCTCTCCCGGGCGTTTAACTCAGCGGCAGAGTGCCACCTTCACACGGTGGAAGTCGTAGGTTCAATCCCTACAACGCCCACGGAAAACCCAAGCTCCCGCACGAGCTTACGGTGACGCAGC
>CAYSKR010000263.1:0-5285 GCA_964431675.1 uncultured Myxococcales bacterium | reverse complement strand
ACGCAGCGCTCATTTCCTCGTTCGTTCCTCATTCGGAATGAGGAAATCCGAAACGCCCTCTCCGGCGCTGCAAGTCGTTGAAATTTTTGTAGCGGGGGCAAGATTTGAACTTGCGGCCTTCGGGTTATGAGCCCGACGAGCGTGCGACGAAAGTGGCGTGTTTCCAGGGGTTTCGCGAGGTTGGCTGCGGCGCGAGTGGACACGAGTGGACAGGAAGTGACAGGAGTGGACAAAAACCGTTCCTCATTTTTTCCTCATTGGTGAATGAGGAAATCGGGGTGGTTGGGGTCGGCTTTCGGGCACACCCTGTTCCAATCCGCCCACGGTGGTATGCTGAAGACATGTCAAGCCTGCGCGGCCGGGTACAAGGTGGCCACATCGTCATCGAGGACGCGGTGGATCTGCCCGAGGGCACCGAACTCCACCTCCAAGTCGTCGATTTTGACGACGATCTGGACGAGGAAGATCGTCGTCTTTTGAACTTGTCGATCGAGCGCGGCATACAGGAGATCGAGCGCGGCGAGGGAATCCCCGCCGAACAAGTAGCCGCCCAACTCTGGCGCGCCGTCGGCCGGTGAGTTTCGCCTACCGCGTGATCGTGTCGCCCGGCGCGCGATCTCAGATCGACGAAATCAACTGGTGGTGGGCGGCGAATCCAGACCTCCTGACATGGAGGTCAGGCCAGATGTCCGGTTTCAGGCCGGTGGCGCGACTGCGGGTGCCCTGTCTCGCGGCCTGGGAAACGCGAGGCTGACTGGCGGCGCCGGCTGGACGGCGTAGCGCAAGCGCAGGCGGGTGCCGGGGAAGCAGGTGCGCGTCGCGTTGAGTTTGTTGCAGAGGGAGGCGATGGCGGCGCTGCGGTGCGGTGACGACAGCGGCGCGATGGTCACACGCAATTCGGTGGGCGTGACCTGGATGTCGGCGGCGGAGTGAAGCGCGGTCTGAATAAGAGTGCGGCCCTCATCGTCGGTGCGGACGTAGGTTTTGGCGTGCTCGACCGGGACGCTCACCGCCTCGCTCATCACCTCCTCGGTGTTTGACACCGAGCCGAGCGACAGTTTCGTCCCGAACAGATCGCCCAGCGCCTCGACTGCTACCCGCCTGCTGATCCGGTAGGCACCGGTGAACAACGCAATCACCGCCTGAAGCCGAGGGCCGAATGCCCCGGCAGGTACGCCATCGGGCAGATCCGCCTGGGTCGTGTGGTCGCATCGGTCGCATAGCACAGAGTGCAGCCGATGCTCGGTCACGTGCGCCGCCACCTTCGGGAGCTCCGCCACCTGGTGCCAAAGGGGCTCCCCCATCTCTGCACGAACGCCCGCGCGGCACAATGCTTCGCAGTGCTCGCACTGGGTCGGGAAGTGATCCTCGATCTGGTTCACCCGGGCCTCCAGCACCGCGAATCGCTGCTTCAGATCCCACAGATCCCGCTTCAGTCGGCCGTTCTCCTCTTCCAACTCCGCGTTCTTCTCCCGCAGCCGCTTGTTCTCCTCGCTCAGCCCGATGAGACGCGCCAGGGCTTCCAGTCGAGTCGGGATCTCCTGCACGCATCCACTTCACCCTTTTTCAGGCCAGCCGCAAGTTCCTGAGAATGGCACGCCAGCCGATCTGGTCATCCTGGGGCCTGAACGGTTACGTTTGACCCATGCTCCCAGAATACAAGGGCTATACCTGGGATGCGGGTATTTTCACACGGGGTTTTCCAACTCAGGGCCTGATAAACACCAGGACGAACTGATCGGTCTTGCCGTGCAACGTCAAATATCGGTCGGGCGCGCCGGGCGGGCATTGAGTACATTTGGCCCATGACCGACAAGACGATCCTGGCGGTGCGACCCCTGGGCTTCCCGTGGGAGACCGATGACCCATTTCTGTTTTGCGTCCATCACGACGATGCCTACCCGGCTGGAAACGAACGCATGGGTCCGCAGGCCTCGCTCGAGGGCCGCAACCTCGGGATGGACTTCGAGATCAAGGACGGCTGGCGCATGTACCACGGCGAGGTGGTGCCCGGTTTTCCGCAACATCCGCACCGCGGGTTCGAGACCATCACGCTCGCGCGACGAGGATTCATTGATCACTCGGATTCCCTGGGTGCGACGGCGCGCTTCGGGCGCGGCGACGCGCAATGGATGACGGCGGGGCGCGGCATCGTGCACGCGGAGATGTTCCCGCTCATCGATCGCAAGGCGGGCAACCGGTGCGAGCTGTTCCAGATATGGCTGAATCTCCCGCGCGCTTCGAAGATGGTCGAGCCCCATTTCTCGATGCTGTGGGACACGCTGATTCCCAAGGTGCCGATCGCCGACAAGGCGGGGAAGAAGACGCTGGTGACCCTGGTGGCCGGGCGTCTCGGCGACGTGAAGGCGCCGCCGCCGCCACCGAAATCATGGGCGGCGCAAATCGAATCGGACGTGGCGGTCTGGACGCTGAAGATGGATCCGTCGGCGCATTTCACCTTGCCCCCGGCCAGGGCGGGCACGAACCGCAACCTGTACTACTTCAAGGGCGGATCGCTGCAGATCGCCGGTCGCAAGTTTGACCCCGGGGTGGCGATTCGCGTTGCGTCGCAGGCCGAGATCGTTCTGGTCAACGGCAGCACCGAGGCCGAGTTGTTGATGCTGCAAGGACGGCCGATCGGCGAGCCCGTGGTGCAGCGCGGGCCGTTCGTGATGAACGACCAGCGCGAGATCATGCAGGCCTTCGTCGACTACCAGCAAACGGGCTTTGGCGGCTGGCCCTGGCCGACCCACGATCCCGTCCACCCGCGCGAGCAGGGTCGCTTCGCGCGTCACGCCGACGGGCGCATGGACAAGCCCAGGGCGTAGCTCACAGGTCGTCGGGGCCGACACGCACGACCAGGCGCGTGGTGGCCGGCTTGATGCCCAGCGTGGGTGAATAGGCGGCATGAATCGTGTGCGGGACGCGTTTCGGGTTGTCCCGATCGTTGACCAGCACCGTCGCGAAGTCGTATGCGATTCGTCCTTTTGCGTCGGTGACCTTCAGGATCTCGCTCCACCAAGCAAAGCAAAGCAAAGCAAAGCAAAGCAAAGCAAAGCAAAGCAAAGCAAAGATCGAGGCGACAAGTTCGTGGCACACCGAACGCGATACATGCCTCGACCTTAGTCGAGGCAAAGTCACGCGCGCAAGAAGGGCGGCAGCAAGATGGCACCAAGTGCGGCCCCGATCACGACGCCGCCCCCGTGCGCCAGACCGACGTGCAGTCCGCCACCGTAACCGCAGAGAAAATGCAGCGCCAGGCCGGCCACCGATCCGCCCGCCGCGCCGAGCGCCGCCGAGATCCGAGTGGAACCGACTGGATGCAGGCGGCGCAGGAGGAATACGCCCGCCACCAGCACGCCGGCGCCAAGTTGCAGGCTCATGAGCGTGCAGCCCAGCCAGCCGGCCGCGAATGTACGTGGGAACACCGTCTTGCCGGGTGCGTCGATGGTTGCGAAAAGACCAAGCAGGATGAGGGCGGCCGCGGCCATGGCGGCGGTGCGCGCGGCGCGGACCGGATCGGGCAGCACGTCGCCCTTGCTGGGCACGATGGTCCTTGCGAACAACAGAGCGGCCGCCGCCATCCAGGCGAGCGCCATGCCAACGACGTAGACGGCGGGCAGGAACGACAGATCTTTGCGCAGCCTGTGGGCGGCGCCCATCACGACCGCCCACAGCAATCCAAAGGCAGCGATTTTGACCAACGCGACGACCGGCTTGCGTGTCGCCACCGGCTTCAGCGAAGCCAGCGCGTCCTGCAGGGCACGGCCGGGAGCCGGGAAAAGACTCATGGCGCCTCCCTTACTTGCCCGAGTTTGGATCGCAGCGTCACGTACGCTCGATGGGCGCGCAGCTTGATGGCGCCGGCGCTGGTGCCGACGATCTGCGCCGCTTCCGCAACCGAGTGACCTTGCACCTTGGTCAGGATCAGAGCCTCTTTCTGGTTGTGTGGAAGGCCCTCAAGATCGGCGATCGAAACTTGCAAGGGCGACTCGGTCGAGTCGCCGTGTTCATCCGCCTCGCCGGTCAGTGACGCCATCGGCTCCCGGGGCAACTCGCCAGTCGCCGTCAGGTTCACCCGGGAGCGGCTCGTCTTGCGAACCTCGTCGAGGAAGCAGCGGTGGGCGATGGTGAAGATCCATGGCACCGGGTTGGCGTTGCGCACGTAAACCGATCGATGCTGGTGAACTTTGAGGAACGCGTCCTGCAACAGATCGTCGGCCATTGCCCTGTTGCTCGTCAGCGCAACCAGGTACGAATGAACCTTCGGTGCCACGATGCCGTAAAGGTCGTGGAACGCGGCCGCATCCCCGTCGCAGTAGCGCGCCATGAGGTCGGCTTCCTGGTTGCTCGGGGTGCCCACGCCACCAGTGTCTACGCTCCCTGTCCCACGGGGCGCAAGGCCGCTCGTCCGGCCACTCGGCCAATCAGGTTGTCGAGCGAGAGTCGCCCGGCGCCACCCACGGCGATCGCAAGGAACATGACCAGGTAGCTCCATTCCTCGAAGCCAACCAGCGACGTCACGCCCTCGATGGCGTCGCGCTTGGCTGTCAGGATCGCGATGACCATGGTGAAGGCCATCGGCAGCGCGACCAGCCGAGTGCCAAGCCCCACCAGGATGAGAAAGCCGCCCACAAATTCGGTGGTGGCGACGACGCGGGCGTTGAGGCCCGGCAGGGGAATGTGCAGGTTGGTGAAAAACTCGGTCACGTCGCCGAGCGAATGCAACTTGCCCCAGCCGGTGCCGATGAACACCAGACCAAGCGTCAAGCGAATCAGCGTCGGGCCGAGGAACGACAGTTTGTCGGCGATCGCCAGGCCCCGTGTGCGGGCGGCTGCGATGAGGTGGGTCATGTTCGGTGCCTCCAAGTGTTCTACGGGCGCAGCGGGCTGCCGGTTACGCGGGAAGCACCAGAAGCTCGTCGTCGATCCAGCGCAAGATCAACTGGCCGGCCAGTTGCGCGGCGGCTTGCTCGGGAAGATTCTTGCCGAGTTTTTCGCACAGCTCTGCGAACGTCAGTCCGCCGTACAGCAATGACCACAGCGACTTCTCTGGTTTTTCGACCACGCGATGAAACACGGTCACGTCTTTGCGCCAGACCAGGATCCTGCGCGCACCGGTCGGGGGCTCCTCGCCGACGCGTTTCCATGCTTCGTCTGCCGCGGTTGCCACATCGATGATGTCGTGAGCGGGGATGGCCCTCAGGCTGAGGTCGGCAAGATCCTGCGCCGCAATTTTTTTCAGGTCACTTCGGCGGAGCACCGCCGCGTCGGCGCGATCGTGC
>CAYSKR010000262.1:0-16850 GCA_964431675.1 uncultured Myxococcales bacterium | reverse complement strand
AAGACGTCACCGCCGCAATCGACCACCTTGCCCTCCTTCATCCATCGCTGCCGCTCTGGGTCGCGGGTTTTTCGTTCGGCGCGCGCGTGGGATTGGCGGTGGGGGCCAGCGATTCGCGGATCGCCAAGCTGCTGGGCGTCGGCCTCGTTCCTCGGCTGTTCGATTTCTCGTTCTTGAACGCTTGCCCAAAGGCCAAGGCGCTGGTCCATGGGCGCGAGGACGAACTCGGCAATCTGGCCGAAGTCACGGCGGTGTTTGGACAGATCGCAGAGCCGAAAAAGTTGTTCGTCGTCGACGGTGCCCGCCACCTGTTTCCGGGCAAGCTCGACGAGTTGCAGGTGTCCATCGAGAACGCGGTAGAGTTTCTCGCGCATGCCTGAACGACCGGCCCCGGGATTGGCGCGGCGCCCGCGCAAGCGGTAATTACAGGCAACATGCCAGCCGCCACGCCGGACGTCATTTTGGCTTCCGCATCACCTCGCCGCCGCGAACTGCTCGAACGCCTGGGCTTGCGCGTCGACGCACGACCGGCCGATGTTGACGAAACTCCCAATGCCGCCGAGCCGATCGCTGCGTACGTGCGGCGACTCGCGCGCGAAAAGTGCGGCGCGATCGCGAAGTCCCTCGCGCCGGGAGAAGCAACAACGCCCGTGCTCGCGGCCGACACCACCGTCTGCCTGGACGACAAGATCCTCGGCAAACCGATCGACGCGGATGACGCCGCGAAGATGCTGCGCAGCCTGGCCGGGCGGCGCCACGAGGTGATCACCGCATACCAGATTCGCGCGGGCGACAAGGTGATCGAGCGTTCGATCACCACGGCCGTGACGTTCCGCTTGATCGCACCGGCCGAGATCGAGGCGTACATCCAGTCGGGCGAATGGCTGGGCAAGGCGGGCGGCTATGCCATCCAGGGCATCGCCGCCGTGTTTGCATCGGACGTCCGTGGATCGTGGACCAATGTTGTCGGCCTGCCGCTGTGCGAGGTGGTCGCCGATTTGCGCGCAGCGGGAGGCCTGGGCAACTATCCTTCGCCGGGATTCGGAATCACGACATGAGCAGGGCCGAAGAAATTGCCGCCAACCTGCAGGGCGTGCTTGCCCGGGTGCGTAAAGCCGAAAGCGCTGCCGGGCGGCCGACGAACTCGGTAACCCTGGTCGCGGTCAGCAAGACCATGCCCGCCTCGGACGTGCAGGCGGCCATTGACGCCGGGCAGCGCGACCTGGGCGAAAACTACGCCCAGGAAATTCGCGACAAGCGCGCTGCGTTTGCCGACGCACCGGCACAGGCCCGGCCCCGGTGGCACTTCATCGGGCCACTGCAAAGCAACAAGATCAAACTCGTTGCCGGTCAGGTGGCCCTGCTGCACTCGCTCGATTCGGCCGACTTGCTGCTCGGATGCGAACAGAAGCTCGCTGGGTCGCCCGCCGGCGCAAACGCGCAGCCCGTCGTCCAGGAATGCCTGCTGCAGGTCAACGTCGCGGCGGAACCACAGAAACGTGGCGTCGCGCTCGCCGAGGTCGCGGCGTTACTCGATCGCTTCGCGGATTGCGGGCACCTGCGCTGCATCGGCCTGATGGTCATTCCGCCGCTGGGCGAGGATCCGGAATCTTCGCGCCCACATTTCGCGGCCCTGCGCCACCTGCGCGACGAGGAGGCGCGGAAGTCACGCCGCAACGTCGACTTGCGACACCTGTCGATGGGCATGAGCCACGATCTAGAAGGCGCGATCGCCGAAGGTGCAACCCTGGTGCGGGTCGGGACGGCTATCTTTGGTGCCAGGACGAAACGATGAGCGACGAAGCAGCGCACGAACACTTTCTCGGCCTCGCGATCGACGCGGCGACACGCGGTGCGAGCGAGGGCCGCGGCGGGCCATTCGGTGCCGTGGTGGTGAAGGACGGCACCGTGCTGGCCACCGGATGCAACGCCGTCCCGACGCTCAATGATCCAACCGCGCACGCCGAGATCCAGGCGATTCGCGCGGCGTGCCTCGGCCTCAAGACGTTCGTGCTGCAGGGCTGCACGGTGTACGCGAGCGCAGAGCCGTGTCCCATGTGTCTGGGCGCTCTGTACTGGGCGCGCGTGGATCGAGTTTTCTTTGCCGCCACTCGATCCGACGCGGCGGCCGCCGGTTTCGACGATGCGCTCATCTACGACGAACTCGCGCGCCCGCTGCAAACGCGAAACCTGCCCATGCAATGCCTGCCCTTGCCGCGAGCCGCAGAGCCGTTCGACGCCTGGCTTGCTTTGCCAGGGAACATCCGGGTTCCTTACTGAGCACCGCCGTGGCCGATGACCGTCGCACGCTGTCAGTCGCCGGGTCGCCCGACCGGCGGGTGACCTTCACCTTCGAGGGCGAAGTACTCGAGGCACAGCAAGGCGAGCCGGTCGGCGTCGCGCTGTTCGCCGCCGGCACGAGGTTGCTGGGCCGTTCGCCCAAATTTCACCGGCCGCGCGGCTTATTTTGCCTGGCCGGACACTGCGGATCCTGCTCGCTGCGCATCGACGGCAAGCCCAGCGTGCGTGCGTGCATGACCCCGGTGCACGAGGGCCTCACCTGCGAGCGTCAGAATGCGCTGCCCGACGCGGACCTGGACGTGTTGCGCGCGGCCGACTGGCTGTTTCCAGAAGGCATGGACCACCACCACCTGATGACGGGGACGGGCGTGGGCAACCGGCTGTTCCTGAAGCTCGTGCGTCAGATGGGCGGCACCGGTACTCTGCCCGACGCGGCACCGGACGCCCTGCCCGAGATCACCGAAAAATCGGTCGATCTCTGCATCGTCGGCGGAGGTCCAGCGGGCCTCGCCGCCGCGCGTGCAGCCTGCACCGCACAACCGCGAAGCCGCGTCCTGCTGGTCGACGAACAGACCGCTCCGGGGGGCTCGCTCCTGGCTGAACCGACTGGCACGCGGCGCGGGATCGCGCTCGCGGCAGCCGCCACCCACGCGGGTGCCGAGCTGTGGCAAGGCTCGACGGCCATCGCCTACTACCCGGAGGATTCCGTCACGGCTGACCAACACGCGCGCGGCATCCTGGCGGTGGTCACGCCGACCGGCCTGGTGAAGATTTCCGCGCTGCGGGTTCTGTACGCCACGGGCGCTTACGATCAGAACCTGCCCTTCCCCGACAACGATCGCCCCGGAATTCTGTCCGCGCGAGCATGCGGCCGCCTGGTGTTTCGTTGGGGCACCAGGCCGTCCGGGCAGGTGATCATCGCGGCCGCGGGCGATCCGCCCTCGTACGCCACGATACTCGCGCGCGGGCTCGGTGACCTCGGCGTCCCGGTCGCGATGGCGCACATTGACCAGCTTCCCAGACTCCGCCTGACGCGCGACGTCCTTGCCGTGGCGGCCGTGCCGGCACCGGCATCGGAGTTGCCCCGCCAACACGGGGCAGAGGTGAAGCTCGACCTGCAAAAAGGCGGATTTGCGGTCACCGTGGACGGCGATTTTCTCACCACGGTCCCGAGCGCTTTCGCCGCCGGGGACGTCACCGGCTACAAAGGAGCCGATGCTGCGGAGGCCGAGGGCCGCGCCGCAGGACAATCGGCAATCGGGTCGTTGTGAGCACCTTGCGCTATGCTTGGGGGATGAACGGTCGATCCGCTGTCACCATCGCAACGTTCGCGGCCGGCATCGGCGTGGTCGCGTGCGCGGGCCGAACCCTCGGCCCGGATGGCCCCGCGGCGTCGAGTGCGACGCCAACAGCGGTCGCAGTGGAACCGCCGCCCCTTGCCGCCGCGCAGGCTGCAACGGCCGCCGCTGATCCTGGAGCTGCTCGCAAGGAAACGCGCCGTCAGATCTTCGTCGCCGCGTGGACCCTCGTGCGCGACAAGCACTTCGACAAGTCGCTCGGCGGCGTCGACTGGGCGGGGCTGCGCGCGAAGTACGAGCCGCTCGCCGTGGGCGCGCCCAACGAAGCAACCTTCTATCGCTTGCTCAATGAAATGCTCGGCGCGCTCGGGCAGTCGCACCTCGAAGTCTCGGGGCCGGGCTCGGATCCCAACGCCGCGCTCGACGAGGCCCCACCTGCACCGACTCCGCGCGTGGGCAAAGGCGAATCGCCGCCGGAAATATCTGGCGGCATCGGCGACCCAGGGCTGACCGTGCGGGTGATCGAAGGACGTCCGACGATAACCGCAGTGCGACCAGGCTCCGCCGCCCTTGCCGCCGGCCTCGTGCCCGGCCTCGTCGTCACCCACATCGGCGGGCGCGAGATCAAAGGAACGACATCGTCCACGCGGCCCTTGCGCCCGGTTGAAGAACGATTTCGCGTCCGCCTGGCGGCCGCGCGGCGTCTGTCGGGGCCGGTCGGAACGCGCATCACCGTGCGCTACCTCGATCTGCACGACCGCGCCGCCGAGGCCATCCTCGAGCGCGATCCGCCGACCGGCAACGCCGTTCAGGTGGGCATGCTGCCGCCGTTGGTGCCGGAAGTTAGGGTGTCGCAGGTTGGCAACGTCGGCATCATCGCGTTCAACTTCTTCCTGCTCGACCCGATCCTGGCACGGGTGAAGCAGGCCATCGAGGGCTTCCGCGCCCGCGGCGCGCACGGGTTGATTCTCGATCTGCGCGGCAATCCCGGCGGATTTGGCGGCATGGCGCTGCCGATTGCGGCGCAACTCGTCGACCAGCCACTCACCCTCGGCGCAATCCAGTACCGCGACTTCGCCAACACGCTCACGGCGACGCCCTCGCTCGGCGTACTGCCATTTTTGGGCCGTGTCGTCATACTGACCGACGAGGGCACCGCGTCCACGTCAGAAATTCTCGCGGCCGGATTGCAAGAGGCGAAACGCGCGGTGATCGTCGGCGAAACCACGCTGGGCGCGGTGCTGGGATCAGTCATCGAAGCCTTGCCCGCGGGTGCCATCATTCAACTTCCCGTCGCCGACTTCCGAACCCCCAGGGGCGTGACCGTGGAAGGCAAGGGCGTCCAGCCCGACCGCCGAGTCATCGAGACCAGAATGGCGCTGCGCACCGGCCGCGATCCGGTGCTTGACGTCGCGCTGGTCGCTGCCCAAGCATCCGGCGCCAAATGAAATCAGTGTTCGCGCTTGGCCTGATCGCCATCTTGCCGTCCCTGGCGACCGCAAAGGGACCGCCGCCTGCAGCCCGCACGGCCGACGCGATCCTGAATGACTACGCACGCGCCATCGGCGGCGAGGAGGCGTGGTCCAAGATCAAGAACCTGCACGTCAAGAGTGCCGTCTCGGTCCAGAACATGGGTATTTCCGGCGTGGAAGAGCGCCACGCCACGTCGGCCAACCAGTTCCGTTCAGTCACCAACATTCCGGGGATCGCCACGTTCAGGCAAGGCAGCGACGGGCATATTCGCTGGGCGGAAGATCCCATCAACGGGTTGCGCATCCTGACCGGAGGCGAAGACGAGCAGACCCTGCTCGACACCACGTGGAACGCCGATCTGAAACTTCAACACCTGTACAAACAGGTGCGCTGGGTTCCGGTGCCCGGCGACGCACCTGGCCGCGAAAAGCTGGAATGCCTGCAACTGGTGGCTCACCACGCCCCGGTTTCGATCGTGTGCTTCGATGCGACGACGCACCTGCGTGCGTGGCAGAAGGGAACGCGAGCGACGCCGCAGGGAGAGACGCCGTATTCCGTCACGTTCAAGGAATGGCGAACCATCGGCGCGCTAAAAGTGCCCGCGATCGAGGAGATGACCACCGGCCCGATGACCATGGAGGCACATCTCGAAAGCATCGTCTTCGACGAAAAGCTCGACCCCGCGCTGTTCGCACTCCCGCCCGCGGTTGCCAAGGCCAAGCGCTAGCGCATGGGGCGCAAGATCTTTCTTTGCCGCTGCGAAGACGTCACCGTGACGGACGTGCAAAAGGCCGTCGCCACCGGTTTTTCCGATCTCGAGGAGGTCAAGCGCTACACCGGATTCGGCACCGGTTTGTGCCAGGGCAAGGACTGCCTGCGGGCCGTGGCCTGCGCCCTCGCCGAGGCAACCGGACGCCCCGTCCATGAGTTGTTGCCCACCACCACCCGGCAGCCCATCGTTCCCACCGAACTGCGCCTGTTCGCGGGCCCCCGGGCGCGATCGTAGATGCCTTCGCTGCGCCGCCACGCAGACATCGCCATCATCGGTGGCGGCATCATGGGCCTCGCGCTGGCCTACCACTTGAGCCGTAAACATGGACTGTCCATCGTGGTGCTCGAAGGATCGCACCTGGCGTGGGGTGCGTCGGGACGCAACGGCGGTGGCATCCGCCAGCAATGGTCGAGCGAGCTGAACATCCGCCTGATGCAGGAGTCGGTGCAGATCTGCCGCCGATTTGCGCAGGATCTCGGCACCAACGTGTGGATGCGACAGGGGGGCTACCTGTTCCTGGCGCGCGACTCCGCGCAACTTGACCGGCTGCAAGACGCCATCGCGCTGCAAAACCGCTGCGACGTCCCGACCCGCATGCTGCAGCCAGAAGCAGCCATGCGTCTCGTCCCCGAATTGCGCGAAGGCAGTTTCACGGGTGCCTGTTACAACCCCACCGACGCCATCGTGTTTCCATGGCCATTTTTGTGGGGCTACGCGCAAGCCGCCACGGAGCGCGGTGCCGAGATCCACACGCGCACGCCGGTCACCGCCATCACTCGCACCGACGACGGTGCCTTCGTGCTCTCGACGCCCCTCGGTGAACTGCGCGCGGAACGCGTGATAAACGCGGCGGGAGCCTGGTCACCCAAAGTCGCGGCGATGCTGGGCATCGCCCTGCCCACCTGGCCGTCGCGCCACGAAATCTTGTCCACCGAGCCACTCAAGCCTTTCCTGCGTCCGATGGTCTCGCTGATCGACACGGGGCTTTACTTCTCGCAGTCGCTGCGCGGCGAAATCGTCGGGGGCATCACGCTGCAACAGCCCGCCGAGAGCGAGGTGCGCCTCGGCTCTCGCCTGGCCTTCGTCGAAGCGATGGCGCGCGGCATGCTGGACATCTTGCCCGGCCTTGGCCACGTCAAGGTGGTCAGGCAATGGGCGGGGCCTTACGACGAAAGTCCCGACGGCAACCCAATCGTCGGCGAAGCACCAGGCATGCCTGGCTTCTACTTGTGCTGCGGTTTTGTCGGCCACGGCTTCATGATGGCGCCGGTGGTCGCGAAGTATTACGCTGAGCATCTTTCCGGCGGCGCAACCCACCCGTTTTTTTCCCAATGGCGACCCGATCGATTTGGCGCGTCTTGCAGCGCGCGCGAAAACATGAACATCGGCTGACCGCGCCTCACTCCGCCGCCGACATCCAGGTCACGCCCACCGAATTGCCTGACCTCCATGTCAGGCGCTCTGGAGTCCGAGAAATAGAGCAAGACCATCGTCGATGCTGTTCATCTCGGCTACAGTCACTTTTCCGAAAACACGAATGACTCGACGTTTATCCACTGAACGAATGTGGTCAATAAGCGCGTGGGAATGTTTCGTAAGACCGCTTGCCCCTGGACGCAAGCTTGGATAGAGCGCCCCCTTCCCAGATGTGCCGGTGACCGGGACGACTGCGATGAGAGGGAACCGCTGGTCTGCAACGACATCGGGATCGCTGACCGCGATACCGGGCCGCACACCTCGCCGCTCGTTCCCCACCGTAGGGTCAAGGTCGAGGAGCAGCACCGATCCGCGCGTGACCATCACTAACGCACCACTGTCCAGCCCACGTCGGGAATCCAACGAATAGCCTGCCCTGCCCCTGTCTGTAAATCGACGAGAGCCGAGGCATCCTCCGCGGGGAGCCCGGCTGCCCACTCGTCGAACCCGGCATCTGCCAAGCGCGGAGTTTCGGGATGCGGACTGTTCAAGGAGATGCGCAAACTTTCCCGCCGTCTCTGCTCGATCTCGCGCCGTACAGCCTCAAGGATAAAGCGGCTTCGGTTCTTTTCCAAGCGATCAATCTCGCGCACCAAAGGCACAGGAAGGGTAATGGTAACGCGCTCCGTAGATAACATCTTACTTAAAGTATGATCATATTCAATTTGTTGTGCAAGGAGAAAAAAAAGTATTACGCTGAGCATCTTTCCGGCGGCGCAACCCACCCGTTTTTTTTCCAATGGCGACCCGATCGATTTGGCGCGTCTTGCAGCGCGCGCGAAAACATGAACATCGGCTGACCGCGCCGCTGCGGTTCCTGATCGCCGGGGCGCTGTGTTTCGCCGCCTGCCAGAATCCCATCGGTGCCAGTTATCAGATCGAGATTGTCGGTCCACTTGGGCAGGCGTACTTCGACGGCGCGGTCCGAGCCACCATGGAAGTGGCAGGACGAGAAGTCGCATCGGTCAACAACCTGCAAGCCGGTCGTCCGTTCGACCTGACGGCTGCCAGCGTCAACCCGAATTCGGCGCGCAGCGGCAACATCCGGGTGAAAGCCTTCGACGCTGCGGGCAAGTTGGTCGCCTTCGGCCAGACGCCCGACCTCGACTTTGCCATCGCGAATCACCGGTTGCGCATCTTCGTTGGGCGGCCCGGTACCTTCGGCACCACGCTCGGCCTGCCCCTGCCGGTGCGGCACCACGTGGCCGCCGCCGTGGAGGTGGCGTCCGCGGGCACTTCGTCGACCAAACTGACGATCGCGGTCCTGGGTCTCGGAGAAATTCGCAAGACGGTAGCGGGCGCGCCCATCGACAATTTCTCCAACTCGCTGCATTTCTATCATCCGCTGCTGCACGAGCCGGTGCCCGACGTCGCGTCCAGCGGGCCGCTTGAGGGCATGCCTCAGGGACGCAGCGAGGCAGCGGCCGTCGCGCTGCCAGGCGGCACTCTGCTGGTTTTTGGTGGGTTGTCGCGGACCGGTGACGCAAGCACCACCCGCCTGTCAGGCCAGGCCGACTTCATCCAGTTTGGCCGGGTTTCGTTCCAGACCGTGCTCTCGAAGGCACCAACTTCGTTCCACCTCGACAGCGCCCGGCGCCGCGCGACGGTCCTCGCGATGGTCGAAAGCAAAGTCTTTGCGATCGGGGGCATTGGCGACACCGGTCCGCTTGACACGGTGGTCGAGATCGCGACCAACCCGCCATCGATGCCGGGGTTGCTCATGGCAAAGATGGCGACGCCGCGGGCGGGCCACACCGCGACCGCCGTCATCCACGATCGGGACCGCGAAATCCTGGTGTTCGGGGGCGGGTCCGCCGGAACTACAGTGGCTGAAATTCTCGATGTTGCCGGGGCGCGATTCATTCAGCCCACCGGCGACGCCGGACCGCAGCGCCGAGGTCACGTCGCCATCCCGCTCGGAACTCAGGACGGCCGCGTCTTGATCCTGGGCGGGATCGGTCCCGATGGTCTTCCGATCGACTCAACGTTGATCTACTTCCCGGCCAAGCGAGCGTTCGAGACCGGCCCGATCAAGCTGAAAATCCCGCGCTCGAACTTTGCCGCGTTCGTCGTCGAGGAGGACGTGGTGATCGCGAGTGGCCAGGACAAGAACGGCAACCCCATTGGCACCGCCGAGGTCTACGACCGGACCACCCTGGCGCTGGTTGCGGAACCCGCCGTCAGAGCGCGCGGGGGAGCGACCAGCACCGTGTTGCCCGGCAGCACGGTGGTCCTGATGGGTGGGGAGAGAGGACCAGCCGCAGGGGGAAATCCCGACCGAGTGCCCGACGACGGAATCGAAATCTACCAGCCACGCCGCCCGTAGGACTGCGCCGCGCCGTCTATTCCTTCGGCTCCGGCTCTTCTTGGTCGGGCCGATCTGCACCCACCAGCTCCGCATAGATGAGCTGACCCAGGCTCTGCACCATCGTGCGCTCAACGATGCGCGCGACCCGCTCAAGTTGCTCGTTCTCGCCAGAGAATCGAATGCCCATGCCAGCCTCGGGACCCTGGTCCGCGTGCTCGGTGTCCCCCTGTTTCTTCGTCCACCGCACCTGACCCCGCAAATCCAGCGCCTGGTCGATGCGCGGCACGTACAGCTTGAAAATGAAATTGGTCCCAACCGGCAAGGGCCGCTCAGTCTTGATGAATGTACCGCCCTTGGAAATGTTCTTCGTGTAGTCGTAGAAGAAGGTGTTGAGCCGCTTGTACTCGACCTTCAACTCGATGGGCGCACGAACCTCCCGGCGACGATTTTGCTCCTGGGCCATGGGGGGTGACCTCCGATGGTAGGGCGAGCGCTGCACCTGGTCAACGAGTGGTTCGGCACCCGGGCGATTGTCTGGGGGGGCCTCCTTGCGGCCCTGGCGGCCACCCTTTGCTTCGTGCCCCTCTTCGACGTCCTTGGCTACGACTTTTCCTTTGCGCTGGGTTTGGCCGCGTCGTTCGCTGCCGTCGACATCGGCCACGGAGTGACCTCCCGGGCGCGGACTCGCTTCGTTTCGGCCAGCGCCAAATCAACCGAGCATCCCTCGCCACCCCTGGCCCCTGCCCTGGCGACGGCGCTTGCCACCGCGCTCGGCGTCCTTGTCCTGCCCCTCGTGCTTTCGCTCGCCAACGCGCTGCGGGTGCGCAACTGCAACTTCGCGGTCGGGCTCGCGTTCTTCGCCCTGCTCCCGGCCTCGACCGCCGCGTTTGGCTCGATCGCGGGCGTCCTGGTCGGACGAGCCATTTCCCGATTCGGCCGCTGGTGCGCCTGGCTCATGCCCACGGGCTCGATCGCCTGGACCCTCCTGCGTCTGTATTTCGATCCCGCGGTGTTCGCACTAGATCCCTTCGCTGGCTATTTCCCCGGCCCGATCTACGACGAGGCGCTCACGCCACCGGGCCGGCTGGTCCACTACCGCCTCGCCAACTTGGTTTGGATCGCCGCCGCAGTTGCCATCGCCGCAGCGATCAGATCCTTCGCCAACCGGCAACCCCGCAAGGCCCGCTTCGTCAGCGGCGCTCTGGCGACCGGTCTTTCAGCGCTCGGCCTCGTCCTGTTCGTCAACCGCGGAACGCTCGGCTTTCACCTCACCCACGCAACGCTGCACTCGCACCTGTCGCGCCTGACCTCCACCCCGCACCACGTCGTTCACAGCCACCCCACCGGGGTGTCCGCGACTGACCTCGAACTGCTGCACCGGGATCTTGAATTTCGCCATCAGCAACTCGAAGCCATCCTCGGCGTGACGCCCACCAGGCCAATCACCGTCTACTTGTTCAACGACGGGGCACAAAAGAAGAACTTGGTCGGCGCGGGCGGCACCCTGTACGCCAAGCCCTGGTCGCGCGAAATCTTCATCCAGGTCGATCGTTTTCCGGCGCAGCGGCTGCGCCACGAGCTCGCGCACGTGTTCGCCGGCAGCTTCGGCGATCCGGTTTTTGGGGTCGCGTTCGCCCTTCGCCCCTGGCCCATGCTCGCCAGTGGCCTCATCGAAGGACTCGCCGAAGCCGCGGATTTCGGTGATCCCGGCGGCACCTTGACCACCCATCAGGAAGCGCAAGCGATGATCGCCAACGGCCAGGCACTGCCCTTGCACCGGATTCTCGGCGTCGGCTTCACCACCGCGTCGGGTGCCCGGGCCTACACCCTGGCGGGCTCGTTCTGCCGCTACCTGCTCGACACGTACGGTGCCGCCAAATTGCGCGCGATCTACCACACCGCCGGTGATTTCCCGGGCGTGTACGGCCTGCCACTCGACGATCTCGAGCGCGGGTGGAAATCATTTCTCGAAAAAAAGCCCGTCGACGACGCTGGCCGCGCGCGTGTACGCGAGCACTTCAGGCGCGGTGCGATTTTCAAGAAAGTGTGCGCGCGCGAGCTTGCGGCGCGCGTCGCCCGGGCCAAGAGCCTCAGCAGTTCCTCTCCTCGGGCCGCCGTCGATCTGCTGCGCAGCGTTTGCCACGACGATCCATCCGAGCCGACGTTCACGCTCGATCTGGCCGACGCTCTTGCCGGTGCCGGCGACAACCCAGTCGCCATGCAAACGGCCACCAACGTCCAGCAGGACGAAACCATGACGCTGCCGCTGCGGGCACGCGCCGCAAACCTGGTGGCCGCCATCGCGTTTCACGCCGGCGACGACGGCGGCACGAGGCAGGCGCTGGAGGCCGTCCTTACCTTCGCCACCGACGAAGGCGAGCAGCGGACCGCGGTGGCCAAGCTGCGCGCCCTGGTGGATCCCGCCGCCCGCGCAACGCTGGGGCGGGTTCTGTTTGGCGCCAGCGTCACACAAGGCATCGATCCGACCCTTGCGCTGTACCTCCTCGAAGAGTTTGCGCGCCAGACTCCCGATGAAGCCCTCGGGCCATATTTGGTTGGACGCCAGCTTGTCTGGAGAGATCCCCGCCTCGGACTGCAGCTCCTCACCCGCGCTTGCCCGCAAAACGCCGCAGCCACCGCGAAGGTGCCACTCCCCGGGGCATTCGAGCGCGAGTGCTGGCGGCTGGTGGGCGACGCCGCGTTCCGTGCCGGCGACCTTCCGCTGGCCCGGGTCGCGTTTGCGCGCATCAAAGATCGCGCCGTGGGCCAGGCCGACGCCATGCGGGCAGACGATTTCATCGAGCGCATCGCCTGGGAGGAGAAGCGCCTCCAGGGTGAATCAGTTCGGCGCTAACTGCAGCTCCTTTTCGGCTTCACGCAGGAACTGCCGCCATTCCGGGTCGTTCGGCACCGCGACCACCGCCTTGCGGTACAGGCGCACGGCGTCGCCAATCCGGCCCAGCCGACGCAGCAACTCCGCGTAGTCGATCAGCGTCTGGTGGCAGCCGTCGCGGTCGAACTCCATCGCCCGTTCGAACAACCACGTCGCGCGTTCGGCATTGCCAGCGCGGGCGTGCTCCAGGGCAGCCTGGTGCAGCGCCCAGTGGTCCTGCGGATCGACACGCAACGCCTGATCGTAGGCCAGCGCCGCGTCGTCGTGGCGGTTCATCTCGGCCAGCACATCGCCCTTCACCGCCGAGATAAAAAACGGATCGCCGCCACGGTCCGACGCCAGCCCGACCGCGTCGAGCGCCTCGAGCATGCGGCCCTGTTCGAGCAGGGCCTGCGCCAACTTCGCCAGGGCAAGGCCGTTCGTCTCATCTCGACGGCACAGCTCGCGCAACGCCGCCTCAGCCTTGACCGATTGCCGACTCTCAAGATGCGCCTCGCCAAGCTCCCGCCAGCCCTCCATCATCGCCGGGTTGGCGACAGTCGCCTTCTCCGCGGCAGTGGCTGCGCTGCGATCCCTCATCGCGTTGAGGCACTCCGCCAGCACGGCGTGGGCGATCCCAAGGTCCGGCCGCTCTGCCACCGCCGCGCGAGCCGCGCGCGCACCATCCTCGGCATCGCCCTGATCGAGGGCGTCACGCGCCCGGACCAACGCGGTGGCCGCGGCATCAAGATGGGCACCGCCCCGCAACCGAAGGACGTCCTCATCCTCCGGCACGAGCGTCAGCACAACCTTGAGGGCCAGATCGACGCGGCGCTGGTTGCCCGTGGCAATCGCCCTGATCGCCTCACCACGCCAGTAGCCCCCGGTGGACGAAACCGCGGTTCCCAGAAGTTCGCGCCCCCGCGCCGCGGCCCGTTCATCCTTGTCGTCCACCGCCAGCGCCCACGCTATCGCAGCGGCATCCAGGCGGGCATCGTCATCGCGCGCGGTCAGTGGCTCAAGCGCCAGGGCATCGCCGACGGCGGCGCGCAGCGCACCGTCTTCGCCACGATCGAAAGCCCGCAGCCCCGCCGCCAACACCAGCGACGGCCCTGGTGGCGTCGAGCAATGAATGCCCTCGGCCAGGATCCGCTCGACGTCGTCGTGCCGACCTTTTCGATCGAGCATCTCCGCCCGGTCGATCCAGTGCTCCGCAAATCCCGGATCGCGGCGGCAAAACTCCTCGACCAGCGCCAGGTCGTCGCCTTCCGGCGCGCGCAACTCGGCCAGCAGCGTATGCACAAACCGCAGGAAGCTCGTGCCCACCCGATCGATGTTGCGGCCCGCAACCTCGACCACCGGCCATTCTCCGTCGGGCTCGGCACCTTCCGCATCAAGCGCGTAGACGCGCCCGATGCGTTCGATGACCGGCCACAGTCCCTTCATCTCGATCGTGCGACCGGGACCGCGCACCCGCCCCAGACTTTCCTCGAACGACAGCAAGCGCACGTCGTCGCCGAGCGAGCCGCCGTCGTAGCCGCGAAAGAACGCTTCCAAACCGGCACTCGGGGCACGTCCCATCAGCTTCGCCAGGCGCTCGAGATTCTTCGGCCCGTCCGCTGCGGGCCGCAACTTCACACCCTGCACCTGCGCGGCCTCATCTTCGATGGCGCGCAGGAGCGTCGCCGCTGGGTCGAGCATCGGAATGATCTATGCGGCGAAACCCCGTCACGCAAGTGGCAAGGCGCAGATGGCGGCTAGCGGGCCGCGAGCATGCGACTCTTACGGCCGTCACCGTGGGTGGCCAGGTACTCGACGATCAAGCGCCGCGCGACGTACGGGGCCTTGATGTGCCAGCGCGAGCGATTGCCCAGAACGACGGCGAAGGCCACACGAGGATTGTCCGCCGGGGCATAGCCAACGAACCAGCTAAAGCCCAGGTAATTGTCCGCCGGCAACATCACCGGCAAAGCGGGGTCGCCCGGAGCGCCCCGGTAGGGCAACGATCCCGTCTTCCCGGCCACGTCGACGGGCAGATACGGCCGTCCGCGGCGATCACGAAACGTGCCCTTCGCGGTGCCGATGCGCGTGGTCAACTCCATCATATGCCCGACCTCGGTCGCCGTGGCGGCGCTCATCACACGCATCGAGCGCTGAGTTGACTGCGGCAACACGTGCCCGTCAGAACCAACCGCCCGCGCGATCAAACGCGGCATCGGCATCTCTCCCCGGTTGGCCACGGCCGCCGCGATCAACGCGCCATGCAGCGCCGACAGCGACGAGTGGTAGAAGCCCGCGGCGGCACGCGCGAACTCCAGCGGCGTACTCGGAATCTCGATCTGCGACGCTTCCATCGGCGCATCGAAGGGAATGTCGCGACCGAAGCCGAACGCCGCCGCGGTGCGCGCGAGATCGTCGGGACGAAGGTTCCGGGCAACGAGTTTCGCAATGAGAGCGTTCTGCGACTTGCCGATGGCGAAGCCAAGCGTGTCGCAGCGGCGATCAATCGTCGGCAGGTCAAGCAGGTTATCGGGCAACACCGACGAAACTCCACCGTGGTAGCAGGTGCGCGCCTTGCCCGACAGACCAGCCTCGCCAACCAGCGCCGTCGCAGCAACAACTTTGAAGACTGACGCCGCGGGTGCCCAGGGACGCAAGGCGAGCCCGGCCGAGCCAGGCGACTTGTCCCCCGATGCGCGGCCCGCCAGGGCGAGAACACGCCCGTCGGGAATCGAGACAACTGCCGCCGCACCGACGGGAATATCGAAAACACGAAAAATCTCTTCCGCCGCCTCTTGCATGTTGCTGTTCAGGGTCAGCTCGGCGACTCCCCCACCCCGCAGCGCAGCACCGTACTTCGAGGCGCGCCGCGTCAGCGTTTCCAGCATCACCCGTTGGTCGGCCGAGTGTTGGCCAGGCGGCGAAACCAGCGGCGATTCCCAGGCGTCGTCCGGACTGGCCAGCGCCATTCCAATGCATAGCATTGTTGCGACCCCAACCGCCGAGGCGGCCAAAATACGACGCATTAAAAGGATCCTGCGGAGCGCCATGCGCCGTGTGTGATACATAGCGACATAGTCGTACATGTGGGACAACGTGTCAAAAATGTGCCACCTTTACGTTGCTGCAAACCTGCCATAATCTTACCCTCGTTTTGGCCAAGCGCTCCTTACCGGACAGCACGGATACCGATCAGATCCGTGCCAAGACGGTCGTCACCAGCATCAGCCGCATGACCGAGCGCGCCCCCGGCCGCGAAGCGTGCCTGGTCGTGATCTACGGCGCGGACCTCGGGAAAAAATACAATCTCGACGCTGCCACGCTGGTGCTCGGCCGCTCGTCAAAGAGCGACGTGCAAATTGATCAGGAATCGGTTTCGCGCGCGCATTCGAAGATCGTCAACACGGGCAAGTCGATCCGCATCCGCGATCTCGGGTCGACCAACGGCACCTACGTCAACGACGAGTTAATCGAGGAGCGCGTCCTTGGCGACGGAGATCTGATCAAGATTGGCCGCACCATTTTCAAATTCTTGTCCGGTGGCAACATCGAGCGCGCGTACCACGAAGAAATTTACCGCCTCACGACCATCGACGGCCTGACGCAGATCTACAACAAGCGCTATTTCCTGGAGAACCTGGAACGCGAGATCGCCCGTTCGAACCGCTACCGGCGCGAGCTGTCGCTGGCGATGTTCGACATCGATAATTTCAAGAAAATCAACGACACGTACGGCCACCTGGCTGGCGACTCCGTGCTCAAGGCGCTCGCGTCGACGATCAAGGCCAAGATCCGCCGCGAAGATCTGTTCGCCCGGTACGGCGGCGAAGAGTTTTCCATCGTCCTGCCCGAGATCGACGGTTACAACGCGCATCAGCTGGCGGAGAAAATTCGCAAGATCGTCGAGACGACCGAGTTCGTCTTCGAGGCCGCGAAGATTCCCGTCACCATCTCGATGGGGGTGGCCACCCTTGATCCCGAGGCCACCGACTCCGCCACGCTGATCAAGCGCGCCGACGAACGCCTGTACGAGGCCAAGAACGCCGGTCGCAACTGCGTCAGGGGGTGATCTGCGCGTCGGTGCCATCGCGCCATCGCGATCCCCCTTGACGGTCCCGTGTGTTTGGTGCAAGTTGCGCGGACTTCGATCGTTCTCGTGAGGTCGAAGGCGTGCCTTGAGCACGTGATGCGGGGTGGAGCAGCCTGGTAGCTCGTCGGGCTCATAACCCGAAGGCCGCAAGTTCAAATCTTGCCCCCGCTACAAAAATTTCAACGACTTGCAGCGCCGGAGAGGGCGTTTCGGATTTCCTCATTCCGAATGAGGAACGAACGAGGAAATGAGCGCTGCGT
>CAYSKR010000261.1:0-52153 GCA_964431675.1 uncultured Myxococcales bacterium | reverse complement strand
CTGTCCAATGTTTGCGCCCACGTCTAGCACAAGGTCGACGTCGAAGCGATCCAGGTAGGCTCTTTTGCGCGCAAGCGGGTGACTCTCGGGATTGAAACGGATGACGTCGAAGCCAAGCGCCCGAACCAGGCCACGGGCTCGCAACAAAAGGTCGTTCACGGTTGGACCTCCTTCTGGACGATTTCCATGTCGACAAGACGCCACATGGCGGCGAGCCAGCTGAACGAGCTGTTGTAGGTACCAAAGACCTTCTTGGTTCTTGAAAGCCCCAAAAGATCTATGAGGGCACGCTGCACGCCGGAAGCCGTCTTGCGGCGGGTGTAAAGACCTGAATCGTCGGTTTCGGCCATGGACTCCTGGACGATCACCTTCGTGCCGAAAGTCGCGCAGATGCGTCGCTGGCTCTCTCCGCAGTCCGTTGCCAGAAAAACGCGGGAAGAGTCATCCTGCGCAAGAAGCATTTCGATTCGTCTGAGGAACGCATCGACCGGAGATCTATCCTGCAGCGGAAGATCCTTCCTGCGGACGTGGAAGCCGTAGGTGTTGGCGGGCAATGCTGGGATCCTGGCCTGGATGGAGCGGGTCGGTACCAGGGAGTTGAGCGCTCGGGAGAATTCGTTCGCGGCCTGGTCTGGACGGCCGGTGAAAAAACGAGTGTTGAAGATATCGAGTTCGGGTCGGACGGTCTTCTGAAACAAGTTGAAGGTCACGTCCTCGTAGAACATTGTTTTTTTTCGGGCCAGGAAGGCCGGTCGGCCCGTGGCATCATCGTTGAAATCAATGACCATGCGACCTGAGGACAGCGTGATGGCGTTCTCGAACAAATCAGAGAACGAGCATCCGCACAGGTGGTTGGATTCCCAGATCACGACCAAGGTTCGTCGGAAGCGTTCCGCAGCCACCATCGCGCTCACCATCGTGCATAGACGATTTGCGAGGCCATGCTGCAGTCGAACAACCAGTTCGGTCGACCGCACTCTCCTGTAGAAAAAGAGCGGCAAAAACGCCAAGGATCCTCGGTGCAGCTGATTCTTGATCGTGGTCATCTGGAGGAGGGTACCCACTCGACGCCGCAGCTGGCGGTACCCTGGCACAAGCATCAACCCCTTATCGCGGGAGGCGCAAGGCGGCTCGCAGACCTTGGATCGCTACGTCCTCGAAGATCACGCTGAAGCGCTTCACCACGGCCTCCTCCAGCGCCCGCGACACGGCCTGCAGATCCGGCCAGTGGCTTCGCTTGTGGGGGAGAGGTGGCGGCGCGACGAAAAGGCGTGCGTCATCGACCAGAAACGCATGCGGCAGGAGGATCGCCCCAGGACGTTCAACTCTCCGAGAAGAGGACACTCCTCGTTCTCTCCATCGGAGGAGCTGCCACCACACCAGTGGCTGTCGAGCCAGAAAACCGCAGGCTCCGTTAACGTGGGCACAAGCTTCGTGAGAGCTTCCACCGAGTGTCCATGGAGGACCTCGACATTTCGACACGGCGCGAGCCTGTCGCGCGCCGCTCGAACCAGAGCCTCTGAAAGCTCGCCCGTGCGGACTCGATCAAAACGAGTCGAAGCCCACAAGGCGGTGTCACCCCGGAAGGTGCCCGTCTCCACGAACGTCCGAAACCCTTTCTCACGAAGGCGGAGCAAGAGTTCTTCAGGGGGACCCATTCTGACGATGCCCATTTTTCCAGCCGTTCATAGCACGCGAAGGTAATCGAGCCGAGCAGAAACCGGTCCGTCTGAGCGACGACGTTTGCGCGAGTGCGCAGCCTTGTCAACCATGCGTGGTAGACTATGAACGGTGTGAGGTCGGCATTTCCTTCAGGAAATTTGCATCGCGAAGTTTGAGAAGGATCGGCGTCGTCACTCCATTCAGCATTCGACGATGATTGCCAGATGCCCACCGCTGGATGCGCCCCGTGATCCTCAACTTCATCAGCGACATCGCCACCCCGCACGTCAATCAGCTCCTTCGGGCGGTGGTTGCCCGCGGGGATGTAGAACTGCGGCTGTGGTATTCGGCCGAGGGGAACTCGAAGCTGTATTCGTGGAAGCTGAATCCGACGCACGAGATCGTGAAGGCGCGGATTTTCGGCAACAAGTGGCCGCACCCTGGCCTCATCAGCCACGCGTTGCTGCATCCGCGGGAGAAGATCGTCATTGTCGGCTGGTCGAATCCGACGACTCGAGCGCTGGTGCCGATGTTGACCGCACTTGGACGTCGGTATGCGTATTTCACCGATCAGCCGGTCGATGCGCGGCCACGGACGCGGGCGAAGCACGTCGCGCGGGAGGCGTACTTTCGCATGTTGAGGCAGCGGGCCATCGTCTTCGCGGTTGGCTCGCGGACGGTCGACTACTTCGTCAAGACGCGAGGCTTTGCCCCCGGGCGTGTGTGCAACCTGCCCATTCCAGTTCCGACGTTTTCCGACCTCGGGGCCATCCGTTCGACGCGCGCCCAGATTCGCGAACGGTTCGCGGTTCACGCAGGCATGCTGTTCCTGGTGACGGGCAGCCGCTTGACACCGGACAAGGGCTTCGATCTGCTGCTCGGTGCGCTGGGTCGGCTCGATTTCGCGGCGCGCGCGCAGGTGCGGCTGTTGATCGTGGGCAAGGGGCCCGAGGAAAAGGCGCTCAAGGATCTGGTGGCCAGCATCGGCATCGCGGAGCACGTCGTGTTTGAGGAGTGGATGGACTTCGACGACTTTTCCAGGACCATGGCGGCGGCCGACGTCGTGGTTCACCCGGCGCGTTTCGACGCCTTTGGGGGCATCACGCTGACTGCGGTGGGACTCGGAGTTCCGGTCATTGGATCGCGCGGTGCCGGCTCGGCGCTGGAACTCATCGAGGACGGCAAGAGTGGATTCCTGTACGACGCGGAAGACGTCGCGTCGCTCTGCGCGCACATTCGCGCGTTTGTCGAGCGCAAGGAGCGCGCGGAGGAGATGTCCGAGGCGGCGATCCGCATGGCCCACCGCTTGTCGCCAAAGAACATCGCGGATATCTTGGTCAAAAGACTCGATCAGGACGCGCCGGGTACATGAAGCATCTTCCATCGGCCATTGCGCATCCGCATCAACCCCAGATGCGTCTGCGCCTGGCGGTCGAGTCTGACCGCGAACTGCTCCGCGCATGGAAAAACACGCACAAGACGTCGTTTTTTCACCAGCAAGAGATAACGGTCGATCAGCAACGAGCCTGGTTTTCGAGTTACCTCGAACGTCTCCACGATCACGTGTACATGGTCGAAGAACGGGCGCATGACGCATGGACACCGGTGGGCACCGTTGCTTGCCGCTTGCTTGATGCCGGGCAAGATCCCGCGACCGTGGACCTGTACAACATCATGCGTGGCCGCAGGACTGACGCCGGGATCGCCGAGATCGGTGCGGCGATCCTGCTGCTGTGCGACGTTGCAGCCCAGCACTACGCCGAGCCGCTGACGTGCAAGGTCCTGCGCGACAACCCGGCGCGCTCGTGGTACGAGCGTCTGGGTTTCGTCGTGACGCAGAGCCGCGATGACCACTATTTGCTTAGCCCCGCGCGCACGAAAGGATAGTCATGATCTCGGTTTTTGGATCGAAGGTTGGTGCTGAAGAGTTGGCCGAGGTTGCGGACTGCATCAACCGGCAGTGGCTGGGCACTGGGCCCAAGGGCAAGACCTTCGAGCAGGAGTTCGCGAGGCGACTCAAACTGCCAAACCTCGTTCTGGTCAACAGCGGATCGAATGCGCTTCATCTCGCGATCACGCTGCTGAACCTACCGCCTGGTTCCGACGTCATCGTTCCCTCGTTCACGTGGATCGCGTGTGCGCACTCCATTGTGCTCGCCGGTCACCGTCCGGTGTTCTGCGACGTGGATATCGAAACGCAGAATCCAACGGTCGAGACCGTGATGGCTGCGCGGACGCCCAACACGCGCGCCATCATGGTGGTTCACTACGCGGGCAAGCCCGTTGATTTGAAACCCATCCTCGCGCTCGGAATTCCCGTGGTCGAAGACGCGGCCCATGCGGTCGATTCGACGATCGACGGTCGCGCATGCGGTAGTTTTGGTGCGGCCGGGGTTTACAGCTTCGATGCGATCAAGAACATCGCCATGGGTGAAGGCGGCGCGGTGACGTTGTCCGATCCGGCGATGGAAGAACGGGCCAGGCTGTTGCGCTACTGCGGCATCGGAAAGTCGGGCTTCGAGGCGTCGACCGGCAACAAGGACCGTTGGTGGGAATACAACGTCTCGGCCTTTTATCACAAACTTCTGACGTCCGACGTGCTGGCGGGGATTGGCCTTGCGCAGTTGCGCAAGATTGAACAGTTGCAGGCGTCGCGGCGGGCAACCTGGGAGACCTATCAACGGAGTTTTGCCGGATTGGACTGGCTCAAGCGTCCCGTCGATCCGGCGCCGAATGAAACCCATTCGTATTTCACTTACGTCATCCGGATCCCACATCGGGATCGCTGTGCGAAGCTGCTCTACGACCGCGGCATCTACACGACGTTGCGGTACCACCCTCTTCACATGAACCCGATCTACGGCGCGAGCGTGCGGCTTGCGAACTCCGAACGCCTGAACGAGGAAGCACTCAGCATTCCTCTTCACCCAAACTTGTCTGCGGCCGACGTGGACAAGATTGTCACGGAAGTGCGTGGCCTGCAGGCGCGCTGGTAGCGAGGTCAAGTCATGGTGTTGCGGACGAAGCCCAATCGAAAAATTCCAACCAAAGATCGCAACGGGCGTGCGAACGGGTTTCTGATCCCGGTTTTTAACGTGCATGATGGATTTGTCGCGCCGCCGCAATACCCGCAGCAGGTATACGTGACGATTGTGGCACCTGGCACGACGAAGGGCCCGCACCTGCACTTGAAGCGCTGGGGCATGTTCACGTGCATTCGCGGCAACGTGAAGATCATTGTGCCTGCGGGCGTGACCTACCAGGAATATTGGAGCGGCGAAGATCATGAATTCGCGACAATCCAGCTTCCGGCGGGCGTGCCGGCCGCGCTTGTCAACGAAGGTGCGGTCGAAGCATACGTGCTGAACATGCCAGCTCCCGCATGGCACGTGGACGATCAAGACGATCACCCGGCGTCGTTCCCGGATCGCCAGCTTCCGTAGGGCGGCGCTCGCCGATTGTCAGGGTACTGTTTTCTGGGCCAGGCGTAGTTGAGTATTCGCCCAGGATTCGAGCGCCAGCAGCGCCCAGGCCTGGTGTGCATTTCCGCGGCCGCGATGCGCCAGGGCGAGAACTTCGTCGATGACCGCGCCGTTCAGGTGATCGCGCACCCACGCGCTCTTGCCCAGGAGCGCGCCGCTCATCTCGCGCAGGGGGCCAGCGAGCCAGGCTTCCACTGGACTGCCGAATCCCCGTTTCGTTCTTGCCAGGATGGCCGGCGGCACAAGATCACCGGCCGCCGCCTTGAGCAGAAGCTTGCCTTCGCGCTGATTCTGCTTCTCGTCTGACCCGAGCGGAATGACCAGCTCGCCGAGCACGTGATCCAGCAGTGGGCAGCGCGCCTCCAGGCCCCACCGCATGGACGCGATGTCCATCTTCATCAGAAGGTCGTCCGGCAGATAGAACGCCAGATCGAACGCCAGCGCGGCATCGGTGTCGTTGGTTCCGCCAGGCCCGCAATCGAAAGTCACGGGCGCCTGTCCCATCAGCCGGCACCGCTCCTGCGACGAAAAAGTTTCGACCAGGGCACGGTAACGTGCCCCGCCGCGGCTCCCGAGCAGCGAAAGCCCGCGTCGCACCTTGGCGCGGTACCGGAATCTTGGCAGTGCATCGATCCAGGGGGCGATCCTTCCGATGCCGGGCAGGTGAGGAAATCGGGCCACCGTCCGGTACCGTCCGTAGCCCGCAAATAGTTCGTCGCCACCGTCACCGGTCAGAACGACCTTGGCGTGTTTTGCAACCTCCCGGCAAACCGCCACGGTGGGGATCGCAGAGCTGTCCCCGAACGGCTCGCTGTAGGCGGCAAGGCCGCTCGTGGTTTGCTCGGCGGCGTTGTCATCGATCAGGATCTCGTGGTGCTCGGTTTTGTGCCGGTCCGCCACCATGCGAGCGTAGGCAAGCTCGTCATCGGGGCGGCCGAAGCCGACCGAAAAGGTCTTCACGCCGGGTCCAAGTTCCTGGGCCATTAGGCCCACGACTACCGACGAATCGAGTCCTCCGGAGAGCAGCGCCGCGATCGGCACGTCGCTGCGCAGGCGCAGGCGGACGGCCTCTTCGAGCAGGCGGCGAATGGACGCGACGGATTCGGGGCGGCGATCCGGCTTGCCGCCCGGTGAAGGCAGATCCCAGTAACGGTCGACCGATAGTCCCCGCCGGTCAACCGTCAGCTTGTGCCCGGCGGGCAACTTGCGCACGCCGGTGTAGATCGTCTGGGGAGCCGGGATGTAGAGCAACTCAAGATAGCTCGACAGGGCGGTCCTATCGATGTCGCCGAGGGGAACGCCAGACGTCTGCAGGGCACCCAGCTCGGACGCGAACGTAAACGCGGTGCCGTGTGACGCGTAGTAGAACGGCTTCTTCCCGAAGCGGTCTCGCGCGCACAGCAGGCGCTGCTTGCGCGAATCCCACAATGCGAAGGCAAACATCCCGCGCAGGTGGGCGAGCATCCCGTCGCCTTCTTCCTCGTACAAGTGCAGCAGAACCTCGGTGTCCGAATCGGTTCGGAACGTGTGCCGTGGGCGCAGGTCGGCGGCGAGCTCGCGGTAGTTGTAGATCTCGCCATTGAACACAATCGCGATGCTGCGATCCTCGTTGAACTGGGGCTGCGCGCCGCCATCGATGTCGATGATCGATAGGCGCCGGTGGCCGAACGCAATCGGCCCGTCGGCGTGGAATCCGTCGCCGTCGGGGCCCCGGTGCCTTACCGCATCCGTCATCCGGCGAACCACGCTCGCATCGGCTGACGGAAACGCGAGCTGCCCAGCGATTCCACACATGTTCGTCGCGAGCCTATCTCATGGATGCAGGTTCGGCGATCCACGCACCTATGGCACCACTTCGACCGGCACGTTCTTCACGGCCGACTCCAATCGGGCGATCGCTCGCCGCCCCATGTCGTACGCTGGATCAATGCGCACCGCCCGGCGATAGGCATCCAGCGCTCCGGGAATCTCACCCGTGCTTTCCAGAACCTCGGCCAACGCAAGCCACTGCTGGAAACTCGTGGGGTCAAGCAGCAAGGCCGCGCGGAGTTCGGTGATCGCCGACAGGGCTTGACCACGCATTCGCCACATGCGGGCTGCGGTCACGTGAACCTCGGCCAGGGGCATTCCTTGGCGGGCAAGCGCGGCTCGAAGCGCGGTCAATGCATGCTCGACGTCCGCCCAGTTCGCGGCCGCAATCGCGAGATCCAGGCGCCGACGCAGAGCGGGGAGGTTGTCCGGGTCGAGCACCAAGGCCGCTTGAATGAGTTCTTGAGCGCGCTGCGCGTGGCCGGTTGCGCGCTCCAATTCGGCCAGGGCCAGTGGAACCCGCGGATCTTTCGGTGCCACGGCCCCTGCCTTGTTGAGAACCGCCTGCGCACCGACGGTGTCGTTTGTGGCCGCGAGTAGTTCTGCCTCAACGAGCATCATTTCAATTGCTGGCGCGCCGCTTTCCTTCGCCACCTCGAGAGCGAGGCGCACCTCGACGGGCGCCTTTTTGCCAACCAGGAAGCGCGCAACCGCCAGGGCCTGCACCGCGTCTGTGGGAGTAAGGCGCGCGATCTCGGCTGGGGTGGCACCGACGCGCTCCGCTTCCAGGATGACGCTCCAGGGGGAGTAGGGCAGGATGATGTCCACGGCCCGTTTCCATTCCCCCACGGCTTGCGCCCGACGGCCCAGGGTCCACATGGCGCGAGCGACCTCGAGGTGGATGTCGGGACAGCGCTTGCAGAGCTGCAGCGCGCGGTTGAGCGCCTGCAGTCGGGGTGAGCGGCCGGTGGCATCAAGCGCCAGGGGCTCCGAGGTCGCTTGCACCAGCGGATAGAAATAGTCGACCGGGTGAGCGCTGGCGGCCCGTGTGGCCAGCGCGCGGCGGCTGCTGGCATCAAGCGGCGCGCGCAACGCGGAATCGAAATCCTGCGTCCGCCAGACACCGATCAACGAGACCACGATGCCCAGGGCCGCGAGGGCAGGGATCATGGGGCCCCGCAACCATGGCGAACGAGACTCGTCCGGTGCCGTCATGCGTCCGACGGTGGCGCCGAGCAAGGCTCCGTATGGCAGGCGAATCCCCATCGTCTCGAAGCCGAAATCGAACAAGTTGTGGACGAAAACCGCGGCCAATCCGGCCAGCAAGGCTGCCTCGACGGCGTCTTTGCGCCCGCGAACTCGGATCTGGTGCATGAGGCTCACGCCCGCAACGATCCATGCGGCGAAGCCAACCCAACCCACGTCGATGAGCAACTGCACGACGCCGTTCTCGACAAACTCAAAACGCGTCGGCGAATGGACATCCTTGTACACGGGGTACAGGTACTGGAACGCGCCGCGCCCGATTCCTGCGGGATGAATCGTTGCCATCTTGAGGCTGTCCCACCAGACCAGGAATTTGTCCTCCGGCGTGCGCAGACTGGTCGCGCCGAGCTCGCGAAAAAGCGAGTCCCCTCCGAACGCGAGCCCCAGCGTCGGTATCGCTGCCAACAGGAGGATGGCCACCAGCCACCCGGTGAAGATCGGTGCCGTCCGATCACTGCGTTCGGGAGGCCACGCCCGCCCCAGAAAAACCACCGTTGCGGATCCTGTGGCAAGCGCAAGAATCGAAGCGCGTGAGCCAGTCGCGAGTGCTCCTGCGGCCAGCAACACGGCCAGCCCGAGCCAGGCACCGCGAAATCGGTTTTCCTGGTCGCGACCTGCGGCAAGACTTGCGAAGACACCAAGCTCGAAGAACTCTGCGGCGTGATTGGGGTTTACGAACGGGCCGACGAGCACCGGACCGGTCGTTGGGAAGAGACCAAACACGGAGGTCTGACCCAGGAGGCAGTGACCCAGCGCCAACAACAGGCCACAGAGGGCCGACAATCCCACGACCTTCGGCACCAGGAGGCGGACGTAACGGCCGCCGGCGACGTGGCAGGCGACCAGGACAACGACCAACCCAGCCGCAGCGCGCCCCAGCTCTTCGATCGTGCTTGGGGCATCCAGCGACAGTGGCCACCAGGCCTTGAGCCCGGCAGACGTTCCTTCAAGGAGGCGAGCTCCCGCCGGATCGAGCAGTGCCCGCAGTCCCGGCGGAATCGGCAGGAGTTGCATCAACGGGATCAAGACCAGCAGCGCAAACAGCGGAGCAAATCGCAGGCCGCGCACCGGCTGCTTGGACGCGATGGCTCTCGACAGGAACAGTCCAAACGCCGCCAAGAGCGCAAGCAAGGCCGCGACCATGGGAAGGCGATGGACGGTGCCCACGGCGAGGGGCGCGAGAAAAACCACCCCGAGCGTGACGAGCACTCCCAGGTGGCGCACGAGGGATGGTTGTCTCGGTGACACGATCGCGGCGCGATACTAGCCCATCCTCCTGCCTCCGGGTGCCCATGGTATGTAATGATCGACCATGGCGGGATCGAGTTCATCCACGCCCGGGCTGCTGCAGAGCCTGGTGGTGAAGGCTCAGCGCAAGCTCCTGGACGACATCGGCAACGAGATCGACACGCCCATCGTTTACCTGAAGGCGGCCTGGGCAGAGCCGGTGCTTTATGGGGGCCGGGGTGAACGGATGGGACAGGACATCGACGTGCTGGTGCGGCCGAAGGCTTTTCACGATGTTGCGGCGGCGCTGCAAAGACGAGAATTTCGTCCGTGGGGAATCAGGGACGACGACGTTCGAGCGCGCCACGTCGTCAAGGCGTGGACCTTCGGTGGCCCGCGCGGAATGCTGCCCGTCGACCTGCACGAAACGCTATCCAATAGCCCCTGGTTTCTACTTGATACGGACGAGGTTATTGATCGCTCGGTCGAATACGACAGTGTTGACGGCCCCATTCGTTCCTTGTGTCCCGAGGACCAGGTTGTTTATGCGGCGGCGCATCAGGCCAACCACGGCTTCTTGTTCCACGAGCGCCAGATCGATGATCTGGCGCGGTTGATTGCGCTGTCAGCGCTGGACTGGGCCACCGTGGAGCGGCGCGCCTGCGACGCGTACTTGCGGTTGGCCCTCGCTCTGGTTATCGGAGCGCTCCGGGACAGGGGCGCGGCGCTGCCGTCGGCCAGCCCCGCCATCACGCGATTGATCAGGCTGCGCCAATGGATGTTGCAGCATGCGGCGCTCCCGGCCGCGCGATTCCTCCCCAGGGGCGCCACCGACAATCCCCAGGAGCCACTTGCCAAGTTGCTCTACCACCACCTGATTCTGCTGCCATTGTTGTCGGATCGAAGCACCGCGTTGCCACGCTACGCGCTCGGGCACGCGATGCGACGGGTTCGACGACTGCACGCCCGTTTCTCCGCGCAGCCCACCGAGGCAAAGCCGTGACATGCGGTTGACGCTCGCAGATCGGTTGCAGCCCTCCGGGGCGGTTGCTGCGCGCCAGCACGCGGAGGGAACCATGCTGGTCGATTTGTCGCGGGGGTATTGCTGGGAGCTCAATCGCCTCGGTGGGGAGGTCTGGGATCTTCTCGACGGGGCAAGGCCGCTTGCTCAGGTGGTCAAGGGGCTGCAAGCGCGGTACGACGTTCCGGAGGAAGTCTTGGTGCGCGACGTGCTGGCGGTAGTCGAGCACATGCTGCAACAGAACCTGGTGGTCATCGTCGCAGGTGCCGCCCCATGAAGCTGGACAGCAGGCCGTCAAGGCGCGTGGTTGTCTCGGGCGTGTTGCGGCCATGGATTCCCGTGGTCGGGTGGTTGGCCCTGGAATTTGGGCTCTCGTCAATACCGGGACCAAAGTTTCCCAAGGTCGATTTTTTCCAGCTCGACAAATTGATCCACGTGGTGGTTTACGCCGGTCTGGGGGCGCTTATCTGCCGGGCGCTGCAACTCTCTGGGCAGGGTGCCGCACCGTTGCAGGTCCGCCGCTCGGTAATATTGACCACGCTCCTGGCGGCGCTGTTCGGCATGATGGACGAGATGCACCAGTTGTTCGTGCCTGGACGAAAGGCCGACTGGCGCGACGTCCTGGCGGATCTGATCGGCGGAGGTCTTGGTGCCGCGATCTTCCTTCTGATTTCGCGATGGTCTACCCGCGATGCCGCCGGAGCCAGGCCTCGAGCGTGAGGATGCGCCACAGGCTGTTCCAGTGTTTCCACTCGTCGACCTCGGACACCCGATCAGAATTGACGTCGGTTCGAAGGAAGGCGCGCGCAGCGACGTCCCGGGCAACGAATTTTTCGGAGGCCCAGTGGCCATCGAACAGTAGAATCCGTGCTTCAGACTGCGCTGCGATGACTTGATTCGCGACCGCCGAGCCGAAGGTGGCCTTGGTTCTGCGGTTGGTCAGCACTGGAGGCATGAGATCGCCCAGGAATCGCTGATGGAGGCGATAATCCCGGTGATGTTTTCGGTAGGCGTGAGGTATGGCCAAGACCAGCCGTGCGAGGCGCGCGTCCAGGAAAGGGCATCGAATCTCAATGCCTCGTGTGATCGCGTGGTGTTGTGCCAAATCCAGGGCCGCTCCGAGGCGCGGAGAGACAAACAGGCGCCAGCAATCTTTTTGTGCATGCGACGCAAATGGCATTTCGGCGTCGACGGGCGGAGGATTCACTCTGGCAAAAAGTTGCCTTGCGTGCGGAGCCACCCAAGCGGGTATGTCGTGGCTCTGCGTCAGATCCCGCTTGATCTGAAGCAGCTTTCTCACGATGGCAGGACTCCCGCCGCCGACACCCCGCACGGCGTTCTTCAGGCGACGGAAACGCTGACGGACCGTCAATGTTTCTTGGGCCAAGACCTGACCCGCTATCCCGCGCCAGTCGTGGCGTGCGCCAAGGTCGCGCATGACACCGGGAAATCTACCGATCTCGTCGCCCCCGGTTCCATCCAGGATGACGCCAGCGTCCGCTTCGATGGCGATGGTTCGATCGCCGTCGCTGCCGTCGCTCCAACAAGATCGCTGGCCGGGCCCAATCGGGTCGGGTTGTTTGAGGTCAAGAAGGTGAGGCAGGCTGCCTTGCCATTCGAGTGCGGGCAGAACAATCCTGTCTCGCACGGCATCGATATAGGGGCCTTCATCGCAAGCGAGGCCAGGGTACCGGGCGCTGACCGCGACGAGGCGCGGGTAGCCCGCCGGATCGTGTCGCGCGAGTTGGTCGGCCATCAGCACAATCGAGGACGAGTCGAGACCGCCGCTCAGGTGCATCACGATCGGGCGATTCGAGCGCAAGCGGTCCGAGACGGCGCACCGAAAGGTCGCCGTGAATGCTTCACGCAAGACGTCAGGATCGGCCAGCGCAGGATCTTCGGCCGGAGCAAACCAATGGCATCGGACTTGCGCGCCTTGCGCCGTGGCGATTAGCGCATGGCCCGGCGGAATTTTCCGGATATCGGCGAAGAACGTTCGATCCCTGAAGCGATAATCCCACCTCAGGTGGTCGACCACGCTGTCGTCATCGATGGTCCGAGATACGGCGGGCAGCGCGAGCAACTGCGCGGGATCGCTGGCAATCCACAGGCGGTTTGGCCGTTGCGCGTAGTAAAGTGGTCGCACGCCGAACGGATCGCGAGCGGCGTAAAGGTGTCGCCTTGCGACATCCCAGACCACGATGGTGAAGTCACCGATCAGGTGACTGGCGAGGTTTTCTCCCCAATGGCGATACCCCGCCATGATCACGTCCGTCAGGGGCGCGTCCGGCGGTTGATCGAGGGTCACGGTAAGGTCAGCAAGGTTATCGATGCGAGCGTCCGCGGCGACAACGAGATCCCCGTTGCGGGCGAGATCGTTCGCGCGCGGCCCCGCCGTCTGAGCATGTCCGAAGGCTCCGCAGCCCGCAGACAGATGGGCGACGAGGGTGTGTTTCCAGGCGGCGGCCGGTGCAAGGATGACCCTTGTGTCTAGGTCGGGCGCAGGGCCGAGCCAATCGATCGCTACACCCAGAACAGGCAACGTCCTACCCGATATGCGGCGCTGAAAATGCGCCTGCGGTGATTACCAGTAGACAGCGACCTTGCCTGGTACGGTGGTGGTGTTTGCATCGGCCACCGCGAAATCGGCATAGCCATCGCCGTTCACGTCGCGCAACAAACCTCCGGTGGGAGCAGTGCCTGACCATGGCAACGGGAGCGAGATTTTCACCTGCGCCGAGGTTTCCAGATCTGCCGGCGACGTCAGAGCGGCGACGGTGCTTCCGTTGACGATATAGAGCGATCCGCTGGAAAAACTGCCGCTGACCGCCACCTCGGGGATCGAATCGCCGAACAGGGACAAGGTCGTCGCCGATCCGGGCATGGCACCGCCGAAAATGACCTGGGCGGGATTCGCGGCCGCGCTGCTGTACAGCGTGGTGCGATTCGTCCATGGCGCTGCGTCTGCCGTTCCATTGCAGACCTGCGCCGTACCCAGGTACATGCTCGCGCCAACCGTGATGGCGGCGGTGGTGCTGCCGATGCCAAGATTCGGCAACGTGCCGGTCAGCACCCCCAGGTTGGTCAGCGAGCCGCCAATCTTGTCGCCCTTGGCTGCTCCGATCAATGGATTGGTGCCTGGCCCCAGGGTCACCGATCCATTGGCCAGCATGCGGTAGGCGTAGATGCGGCCGAAGTTTTCGCTGAGGCTTGTGGAGCTGCCGAGGCCGGTCGCAGACACGACAAGGGTCGTTCCTGGGCCGTCCGTGTAGTACCGGCCAAGCCCGACCATCGCGGTGCCAAACTGCGGGCGGTTGAACGCGGACGCGTTTGGCTCGGGCAGCTCGATGATCCGATCAGATATCGTTTCGGGCACGTTGATGGTTACGGTGCTAGCTCCCGGGATCCGCGTGTCGCGGCGGCCCTTGACAATGATGACCCGTCCCTGCCGGGTGCTCGCCGACGGCGACGAAGGTCCGTAGATAAAAGCGCCGATGGCGAAGTCGTCGCTGCCATCGGTGTCGTTGTCGAAGTTGCCGAGGCGGGTCATGGTGAAGCCGAAGAAACTGCCGGTGTAGTTTGGGTCGGCCGTCGTATCGGTCTGGATCACCCAGTCGGCGTTGCGTTCGTCCAGTGTGGCCGGCCAACTGGTCCGACCCTTGAAAATGTAAACCTTGCCCGAGCCGTAGGCGGCGACCGCGATTTCTGGCGGGCTGGTCGAATCGCCGTCGAAGTTGCCGATGTGCGCGACCGATCCGCCGAAGTTGGCCAGCGTGGCGTCGAAGCGGTTGATGGTGACGTTGGGTGCCGGCGTGGATGGATAGGTCGAAGTGCCGCCACTGGTGCCTAAGTAGATGAATGCCCGGTTCCCGGTGGCAGAGCCAACCAGGAGGTCGGACAGGCGCGTTTCGTCGGTCAGAGGCAGCGAGGGGTTGCCGTTGATGTCGTTCGAGCCGTCGGTCCGGAAGCCGAACTGTTCGTTGCCGACGGCGGTCGGTGGCGTCAGGGTCGATACGTTGAAGTTGGCGATGGCTGGCGTTGCGGTCGTGCCGACGGGTCCCAGGTTGCCGCCGTTGTCACGCGCCGCGACGCCGAAGCAGTACCGGTTCTCGATGATGAAGTTCGACACGTCGAAGGTCTGCGTGCCGGTCTGCACCGGGCTGCCGGTGAACGTGATCTGAGTGGCCGTGTTGAACACGAACGCGGCGCAGTCGACGGCGCTGCTCGCCATCCTTTGGTGGCGCACGTCGTAGCCGCCAATGCCGGTGTTGCCGAGATCCGCGGGCACGGGCCACGACAGGGTGAAGCTGGTCTGGCGGCGGCTCTTGACTGCGGTGCTGACGACCGGCCCCGACGGGATGTTCACGTCGACAGGGAATGTGCGCGACGTCGTGCCTGCCCCGCGTCCAGAGATGTTGCTGCTGGTCGCGGTGATGGTGATGGCCGCACCTTCGGGCACGCCTGGGGTCGTCACGGCCAGCGTGGCGGTTCCGGTGGCGTCGATGTTCGCGGTCCCGAGCACGGTGGTGTCGGCGTTGAACGTCACCGTGCCCATGTTGTTGATCAGCACGCCGTCCAGGCTGACGCGCGCGGCGAGGGTGCCCTGCCAGCCGTTGGTGGTGATCACGTCGCCGTCCGCAACACACGTGGTGCTCACCGTTCCGTTCGCACACAACGATGTGATGGTCGAACTTGGCGTCACGATCACGACGGCAGGCGGGTTGCTGAACACCGCCACGTTGCACGCCGCCGCCAGGCTGCCGGTGTTCCCCGCCGGGTCGGTCACCGCGGCGGTGACCGCGTTGGTCCCCGCGCGCAGCAACACGCCGGTGAAAGTCGCAAGATTTCCGGCGACGGTGGGCATCGAGTAAGCCGTTGCGCTGCCGTTGGTCAGGGTCAGCACGACGTTGGGTGGTGTTGCCATGGTCTGAACGGTCGCGGTGGTGTTGGGGGTACCCAGGATGGACGTGCCGCAGAACGGGTTGGGCGAGGTGATCGCCACCGTCGGCGCGATTGAATCGACCCACACGTTCACCAGCGGACTCGATCCGGTGCCCATGGTCGCATCGGCCACGTCGACCCTTAGCTGAGTTGCTGCGGTCAGGTTGCCGCTGGCGTCAAGCGTGCTCTCGGGCAGGGTGACGCTGGTGAACTTGGCCACGAAGCCGAGGCCAGCCGGGCAGTTGTCGTTCATCTGCGCCGCGACCACGGTGAGCGGTGCTCCGACCATGGTCAGCATCCCACCCACGGTTCCCGCGAACAGGCGCGCGGTGCCGCCCATCTGATCGGTGCAGGCAGATACGTTGGTTTGCGCTCCGGCGGTGGTGCCATCGAGATCCTTGAGGGACTGCGTCGCGGTCGCGGCCAACACGCGCTTCGACATGTCGAGGAAGGGCGTCATGTCTCCGGTCGGCGATACGATCTGAACGCTGGGCATGGTCAATGAACAGCTAACGCCAAGAACCGTCTTTTGCGTCGGGTTGCCAGCTCCGTCTGACAAGGCCACGTTGAGCGTGAAGGCTGCCCCGCCCGGGCAGGTCACGTCGACACAGCCGGCGCCACCACCCATGGCGGGTGCCACGTTGGCGCATGTGGGCGAGGCTGATCCGATGGCGGCGCAGAAGTTGCCCATCAGCATGCTCATCGGCTGGTTCACGGCGTCGAGCGCCGTGGTGGTGCCGCAGACCTGAAACTTTCCGGCGACGAGCTCACTAAGGTTGAAGTGCCGATTGTCGACCGGATTTGTCACCGTCAAGTCGGGCGGGGTGCTGTCCACGCTGAACGTGGTCTTGCCGGTACGGCGGGTGCCGCCGGCCTGGTTGGTGCAAACCGCTTCCACCAGGTAGTCGCCGTCGGGCTTGAAGGTGACCCCGGGGAACGTGGCCTTGCCGCCCATCGCGGCGATGGTGACGGGGGTGATCGTGCCGGGGCTGCCCGCAGGAGCGACCTCGACGCGCACGAGCTGGCCGTCTTCGGCATCGGTCGCGATCTCGAAGGCGGCTTGATAGTCCGCGCCTGCGACGCTGGCCCTGTCGCCCATGGGTGCGGCAACGCCGTTCAGTTTCGTCTTGGTCGGCTTCGCAATCGCGCACGCAGGCAGCGGCGGCGGAACCATGTCGGGCATCGGCATCATGTCGGGCATCATGTCCGGCATCATGGGCGGAACGTCGATCCCGTCCGGTGTCGCGAGCGGCACGTCCGTCGCGTCGGGCAAGTCTGGGCCGTCGGTCTGTGCGGTGGCTTCCGGGCCGACCTCGGCGGATCCAGGTCCGGCTTCGCTCCCGGCAGGCGTGTCCAGACTGCCATCGCTACGGCCCGTGCTACCGGCTCCACCTTCGCTCCGGATCGCATCGGTGCCTGCCTCGGTGACCGTGGTGGAGGTTGTCCCGCTGCCACCGCAACCGAGGGCGAAAGCGAGCGTCGAATAACACAAGGTAAGCGTCAGTCTCTTCATGGTTCCTCCACTCAGGGTCTCTCTGGCCGAGCCAAAGTTTGCTCGGACGCTCGGACAGTGTGCCACGGCTGCAGGCTGCGATCCCGCACAAACTTCAATCGGCATGTAGGTTCTGATTCTTGATGTCCGGGCGCGGCGGCGTTTTCCGTGGGCGTTTCCGTGGGCTTTTTCCTGGATCCCCTCTCGCCGCGCGTCGGCCTGGGCTGATATAGTTTGTGGCATGAGTCCTGTACTTGCGTCCGCCGAGGCGGTCACCTCCGCCGATCTTTGTGCGCGCCTCGAAGCCAACATCGCCCAGATCATCCGGGGCAAGACCCTGGCCATCCACCTCGCGGTCCTGGCCCTGATCGGCCGCGGCCACCTGCTCATCGAAGACGTTCCCGGCGTGGGCAAGACGACGCTGGCGCGCGCGTTCGCGGCTTCGCTGGGCGGAACGTTTCACCGCATTCAATTCACCAGCGATCTCTTGCCGTCCGACATCATCGGAGTTTCAGTTTTCAACGCCAAGACGACGAGTTTCGAGTTCAAGCCGGGCGCGTTGTTCGCGAACGTGGTCCTGGCCGACGAAATCAACCGGACCACTCCGCGCACCCAGAGCGCTCTGCTCGAGGCGATGAACGATGGGCAAGTCTCGGTGGACGGGTACACGCACCGCCTGGATCTTCCGTTCTTTGTCATCGCGACGCAGAACCCGGAAGAACACTACGGCACGTACCCGTTGCCGGAGTCGCAGATGGATCGTTTCATCCTGCGCATCAGACTCGACTACCCGGCCGCAGACGACGAGCGCCGGTTGCTGCTTGAAAACGGCGGGCCGTCAGGCGACGCGCTCGGGCGGCTGCCACCCGCGTTGTCGCCCCGCGAGGTGGTTTCATTGCAGGAAGCGGCCGATCGGGTGCGCCTGTCGCCGGAACTTGCGGACTACATCGTGGCGGTCGCGCATGAGACGCGGCGCTCGCCGTTCTTGTCGCTCGGGATATCGCCGCGTGCAGAGCTGGCCTGGCGCAACGTGGCCCGCGCGGCCGCGCTCTGCGACGGGCGCGACTTCGTGCTGCCCGACGATCTCAAAAGCACGGCGCAGTCGGCGCTCGCCCACCGGCTCATTCTGGCAAACCAGCTTGATTCCACGGGACGGACGCGGCACGAGGCCGAGCGCGTCCTGGCCGACATTTTTCATCGCCTGGTCTTGCCGGGCTGACCGGCGGAACGCACGTTCTTGGGAGGCACCGGTGGCAACACCATTGCAAGAGCCAGCAGACCCGACGCGGTGGCGGCGGACCGCCGCCTGGCTGTTGCGGCGCTTGCGCCTGCCGCGGCGCATGCGCCCCACCCAAGAAGGGTGGTGGTTCCTGGCTGCAACTTTGCTGGTGGGTGTTGCCGCGACCAACGGTGGCGTGAACCTGTTGTTCCTGATTTTTGGCATGATGATCTTTCTGATTCTCGCGAGCGGCGTGATGTCGGAGCTTGCGTTGCGCGATCTTGAGGTCAGCCGACGGGTCCCCCGGGCGATCCATGCCGAAACCCCATACCTGATGGGACTTGCGGTCAGAAACGACAAGCGTCGCACGCCGACGTTCTCGCTCGAAATCGAGGATCTGGTGGCGGGGCAGCCGGTCGAGCGCAGGTGTTACTACCTCAAGATTCCGGCTGGACGCATGCAAGAAACCGCGTACCGCCACGTCCTGGCCCGCCGCGGCGTGTATCGCCTGACCGGCTTTCGATTGTCGACCCGTTTCCCGTTTGGCATCATTCGCAAATCGCGCGACGTCGACGCGCCCGAGGACGTGCTCGTGTATCCGGCCCTCGTGCCCGTCCCGGAGGGTTTGCTGCCGACCGCGGTCGTGTCGCAAGGGCAGCGGTCGAATGCGCGCAAGAACCGCAGCGGCGACTTCCACGGCCTGCGCGAGCTGCGCTCGGGAGATGACCCGCGGGACATTCACTGGCGGACGTCGGCGCGTCGCGGCAGCCTCTTCGTTCGCGAAACCGAAGACGAAACCAGCACGGCGGCCATGGTGATCCTCGGCGAGCGAAGCGGCGCTGCGATGGACCTGGCTGCGGCCTTGCTTGGGTTCGAGAAGGCGGTGTCGCTGGCCGCGTCGGTCGCGCTGGCGCTGGTCCGCCGCGGCTATCACGTGGGCGCGCGGATGCCGGGTTTCTTGATTCCGCCCGGATCGGGAGGCGCTCAGTTGCCGCGCCTGCTGCGCGCCTTCGCGCTCACGCAGGTGGGCATGGGCAGGGCCGAAGGTTCAAACGGTCCCCCGCGAAATGTGTTGCGTGGCACCACCATTTTCCATGTATCGGCCACGGTCGGCGAGCCATCGCTGAGCGTCGAAGGCTCTCCTGGCCAGCGGCCTGGCGCATGAAATTCCAATCCGTCCACAAGCTGGTGTCGTACCTGCTGGCGGTGGCCGCGGTCGGCGCGCTGGCGACGACGGACGTCGTCGGTGTGTACACCATCGGCCTCATCGGCCTTTTCGCGCTGCTGTCCTGGACCGTCGAACCCGAGACGCGCGCGATGCGTTTTCTGGACCGGGCGGGGCCGTTGCTCAACGTGGGCGTCCTGGCATTCTGCGGCTCTGCGATGTGGGAGGCGGTGCGCAGCTTTCCTGAGTTCGACTTTACCCCGCTCGGGAATTTTGTGCTGTTCTTGCTGAGCTACAAGCTGTTCGGGCGTCGGACGAATCGCGACTACCTGCAGATCTACGTGCTGTCGGCGTTGCTGGTTCTGGCCGGCGCTTTCCTGGCGCAGACGGTGCTGTTTCTCTTCGCCTTTGGCATCTACGTGTTGCTGGCGATCTGGACCCTGATCTTGTTTCACCTGCGGCGAGAGATCGAAGACAATTACCTGGTCAAACACCTGCCCGAGGCGGGAAGCGAACGCATCACCGCGACCCGCGTGCTCAACTCGCGCCGCGTCGTCGGCCGCCCTTTTTTTTTGGTCACGGGTGCCGTTGCGGTCGCCGTCCTCGTCGGTGCCGCTGTGGTCTTTGCCGCCGTGCCGCGTCTCGGCGTTGGCTTTCTGACCGGAGCTGTTCGTCGGCGCACCACCATCGCTGGTTTTTCCGACGATGTGACGCTCGGCCATCACGGCGTGATTTCCACCGACAACCAGACGGTCATTCTGCGCGCCACCATTCCGCGCATTTCACGCCTGGCAAGCGACGAAGCGCGCTCCGAAGCGGTGGCCCTGCTCTACTGGCGCGGCACCGTCTATGATCGCTACCAGATCGCCCTTGGCGAGGCGCACTGGGTGCGCTCGGGCATGCCCCCTGTGGGCGGGCTCAGCGACGGCACGCCGCCTCCGGATCTGAACGGCACCTTGTGGGTCGTCAAGGGACCGGAAGCGCCGGTTGAAACGGTGCAGAATAGTCAGCCAGTGCGAAGTCTTTTGGCAATGTCCGACGAGCAAGACATCACGGTCGTCGGACTGACCCACCCGGTGGCTTTTGCGCTTGATCAACCGGTGGCCTTCAAAGTTGCGCGCGGCACCATGGACATGTTTGCGCAGACCATTATCAAGGCACGCTTTCCGGGTGAGTTTGCCCTGCTCATTCGACGTCGCGATATGTCCTCGGGGCGGATGAATGAGTCGATGGAATTCAGCGGGGCGCACTATTTTGCTTACTCGCGCGATCCGGTGCGGAGGGCGAGCGCAAACGCGGGACGCCCGGTGGAAGAAATTGCGACTCGGCTCGAGCCGTACCTGCAGGTTCCTTCGAACCTGTCGCCGGCTGTGCTTGAGCTGGCACGCAGCGTGACCCGCGGCAAGGACTCGGCCGAGGCCAAGATCGGTGCCATCACCGAATGGTTGCACCGAACCCACAAGTACACCGTGGATCTGAAGCGCGACCCCAGCGTCGCGGATCCGCTCGAAGATTTTCTGTTCCATCAGAAGGCGGGGCACTGCGAGTACTTTGCTTCGGCGGCGGCGATGTTGATGCGCTTGGCGGGCATTCCCAGCCGGTACGTGCATGGGTTCTTGGGCGGCGAGTGGAACGCCATGTCCAGTGTCGTCACGGTGCGCGACAACCGCGCCCACGCCTGGGCCGAGGCATACCTGGGCGACAAAGGCTGGGTGCGCGTCGATGCAACGCCGCCTAGCGGCGCGCTGTCGCGCATGGGCCGCTTGCGGCAGTTGTTCGACTCGCTGGAGCTGTTCTGGAGCCGCTGGGTGATCGACTACGACACGAGTCGGCAGGTCGATGTGGCGCGCCGGGTGGGACAGGGATTGGGTCTTGGAACGCCCGGGCGTCGCGGCGCGCGCTGGTCCTGGACGCTGCCCGACAAGAAGACGGTGCTCATCGTGATTGTGGCACTTGGTGCCATGAGTGCCGCCGTGCAGATGGTTCGGCGACGGCGGCGCAAAGACGGCCAGGGGGACCGCCGATCGGCACCCGCCCCGCGCGCCCCCGTCGTTCGTTTGTACGAGAAAACTCTGCACCGCCTCGCCGCGCAGGGCTGGCCGCGAAAGGCTGACGAGACGCCACGCGAATTCGCGCGTCGCGTGGGCGAGGCGCAGTTGCCTGGTGCCGACGCACTGACCCTGCTCACGGAGCATTACGGCGCCGTGCGCTACGGCGACCACGAGTTGCCATCCGAGGTGCTGACGTCGCTCGGTCGCGCGGTGGCCAACCTCGATGCCCGTCGCGCGCCACCGTCCGCTCCTTAAATTGGACCGCCGGACCGCACGCGATAAGATGACCCCGTGCCATTTTGTCGTGCAGCCGTGTGCTCGGGCGGTCAGGCGGGCAAGGCGGGCGGGCGGGCGGGCAGCGGAGCGAGCGAAAAAGCGCGGATTCGCCGCGGCACCTGGTTTGCAGTCTCCCGAAGCCGATGTTCATGAGGGCGATTCGCTGTTGCAAGGTGTTGGGTGCCGCGATCTGCGTGATGGGCACCCTCGGCGGCCGTGCTACCGCCCAGACGACAAACCCGGCCATGATGACCAATCCCTCGTTGCCCGCAGCGACCGACTTTGAAATCTACATCGAACAAAAAGTTGACGGCACGTGGACGCGCATGTCCAAACCCGAAGCCGATCTGTTTTTCAACCGCGCGCGTTGCGAGTGCGAAGTCCCGATCGGGATCTCCGTTGTGGTCACGCAAGCTGGGCTTGCCAAGAGCGTGACGCAGGGAACCTGGAGTGTGCGCGTGGGCCCCGAAGGCTGCCTCGCTCCGGATGCGGCCAGTCGGAACGCTGTTAACTGCAAGCAGCTTGGTGCCGGCCCGACCGAGCTTACCGCGGTCTGGCGGCAGAAATCTCTGCGCATCGAGACCACCGTCAAAAAGATGTTTGACCCGCACGGCAGCGGTAAGGGTTGCGACAACAATCTGGAGCAGAAGCTGTGGCTCGACGTCGATGCAGACCTCAACGGCACTCCAGACTTTACTGGCGTCCCCCACGGGACGATGACTCTGCGTGGGCTTGGCCTGCTTGCTCCAACTGGCGTCACGTCCACCGGGGGCAACGAGGCGATCAAGGTCAACTGGGACAGTCCCACGGCACTGTCGGATTTCAGCGGCTACTTGGTGTTTTGCGCGCGTGCTGGGACGTATTCGGTGTTCGAGGATGTCTATTTCAAGCAGCAGTATCAGACGTCGTCGCTGCGGTGTCCGCAGGGAGTAGCTGCGCCACTGACCCAGGGTCTTGTCGTGGCGGAGTCAGTTGGCGCACAGGTCTTCCCCGCTCCCGAACACTTTCGGCGGCTTGACAAGAAGTACCTGTGTTCTGACCTGCTCACGGCGCAGACGGAGATTCGAGTTACCGGTTTGCAAAACGGCATCCCCTACGTTTTCGGCGTCAGCACGGTCGACACCCGCGGCAACGCCAGCCCGATCGAGCAAGTTGTCGTTGGTACTCCAGTCCCCTCGCGCGATTTCTATCGGGCGTACCGTGCCGATGGTGGGCAGGCCGAGGGGGGATTTTGCGCGCTAGGCGGTGGCCGCGCGGCAGGTCGCGCAACGTGGTTCATCGTCTTCGTTGCACTCGGGCTGCTGTCCCGGAGGCGCCGTGGCGGGTAGGCATCGGGGTGTTCTGTTCCTGTGGGCGTCGCTTGTCCTGGCGATGATCGGCGCACCCGCACGGTTGGCCCACGCGCAGGCCGCAGTATTCCACGCAGCACCCAACTACCGCAGCTCGCAGCATTTCGCCCTCGAAGTTCGCGCCGGGCTGTACTCGCCCCGCATCGACGCCGAGTTCGCGGGCACCGGCAAGGGGCCGCACGAGAAATACTTCGGCACCGGCAAGCGCCTGATGATGCAGGTCGAGTTTGACTACCAGTTCTTTCGTGCGTTTGGCTCGGCCGCCGTGGGGCTAAGCGCCGGCACGTTCAGCGAAACCGCGAACGCCTTCAAAGAACTCCCCACCGGCAAGGTCACCGACGAGAGATCAAGTGACGAGACAAAACTTTCGCTGACGCCGCTGGCGGCGCTGTTCATCTACCGCTTCGATGTGCTCGCGCGCCGCCTGGGCGTGCCGCTCGTGCCCTACGGCAAGGTTGGGCTCAACTACACGTTGTGGACGATCAGCGACAGCAACGACGGCATCGCCAAGTCGGATTTCCCAGCCGGCAAGGGGCGCGGCGGCACATTGGGCTGGCAGGTCGCGGTCGGCATGTCGATCATGCTCGACTTCCTGGATCCGGGCTCCGCGCGCGAGCTTGATTCCGAAACCGGGATCAACCACACGTACCTGTTCGCCGAATATGGCAGCTTCTCCAGGTCGGGCATCGGCAAGAAGTCGTTGAACGTCGGCGACGACACCTGGCTTGCCGGGTTGATGTTCGAATTTTAACCGGTGCGCACGCTTCGCCTCCTGGTCGAGTACGACGGCACCGACTTCGTCGGCTGGCAGCAGCAGGACGGCCAGCGTTCGGTGCAGGCGTGCTTGCAAGACGCCTTCGCGCAGATGGTCGGTGCCAAAGCGCTGGTGCGTGGGGCCAGCCGCACCGACGCCGGCGTGCATGCCCTGGGACAGACCGCCAGCGTCGAGGTTGAGTCGAAGATTCCGTTGCACGGCTTTCTGCGCGGCATCAACGCCATGCTGCCTTTCGATGTGGCGGTGGTCGAGCTCACCGAGGCGGCACCGGGATTCGACGCGCGTCGCGACGCCCGCGGCAAGATCTATCGTTACGCCATCTGGAACCACGCCGTGCGTTCGCCGATGCACGCGCGCACGTCGTGGCACGTGCGCGATGCGCTCGACATCCACGCCATGCGGGAAGCTGCGGCCTTGCTTGTCGGAGTGCATGACTTCGGCGCGTTTCGCGCGTCCGACTGCGAGCGGCTGAGCACGGTGCGCGAGATCCGCCGTTTCGACGTGCAGCGGCAGGACGCTCTGGTCACCCTTGACCTTGAGGGGACGGCGTTTCTCAAGTACATGGTGCGCATTCTGGCCGGCACCCTGGTGGCGGTCGGGCAAGGCAAGCTGCAAACGGGCGACGTCGCGCAGTTGCTGCAGAGCAAAGACCGCACCGCCGCAGGGGTAACCGCCCCGGCCGCCGGGTTGACCCTGGCGCGGGTGCTTTATTAGGGGAGGAGAACGCTCTTCTTGGTTGCCAGGATCCGCGCGGCGATTGCCCTGTCAAGCACGTAGGTCATTTATCGCCGTCAGCGGCCCTCTCGGGCGGGCAGGCGCACTTTGAGCAGCTGCGAGAAGCAGAACGCCCGGAACCGCGCGGCGAGCTACGCGCGGGCGGGCTTGGAAGCGCGCCCGGCGGCGACCTTGGCGGACGCCGCCCGCGACTCGAGCATGGCGACCTGATCCTCAAGGTTCTGGATGGTGCCGCGCAACGTGGCCACTTCTTCGTGCGTCGCGAAACCGAACACCGCCGCGGCCGCGCGGCCGGTGTGTTCCACGCCCTGCTTGACCTTGCCGCCCGCCGCCAATGCTTTCATGGCGACGTTCATCAGTGCCGGGTTGCTCGCGAGTTGCGCCACCTTGGGGTTGGAGGCGAGTTTCATCGCCTGGTGAATGACCGCGTCCTTGATCGAGCCCATGAGCGCCATGACGCCGCTAGTTGTGACACGAGGCAGGTCGCAAGGCAATGCACGACGGTCGCTCAGCAGGGCCTCGGACAAAGTCCTCGGCAGGCTTCGGACTTCAGACTTCAGGAAAACATGCGCTTACCGCTACTGCTTACCGCTACCTGAAGCCTGGTCCCGGCGACTTTGCCGGGATTCCTGGTGTCACCTGGGATTCGGAGTGCTGAAGCCTGACTTGACTGATGACACTCTGCGCCACGACGCCGACGGGTACGCGGTAATGGTGCCGGCAGCCGGCCGCCGCTGCTCTGTCCATTTTGATGTTCATATTAATTTGGACTTGACCAAAATGTGGCGCATATCAATATAGCCATATGCGCTACCTGCAGCCATTCATCGCCGCCGATCTGAAAAAGAAGATGGTGTTTTTAGGCGGGCCGAGGCAATGCGGAAAGACCACTTTGGCCCGTTCGTTACTGGCTGCCGAACCGGATGGCGCGTATTTCAGCTGGGATGATGACCTTCACCGGCGCAAGATTCTTGCGCGCCAGTGGAGCGATGACGCCCATATCGTCGTGTTTGATGAGTTGCACAAGTTCCCGCGTTGGAAAAATTGGATCAAGGGTGTCTACGATACAAACTACGGCAAACAGCGGTTTTTAGTGACAGGCAGCGCCCGCCTGGATGTCTGCCGCCGCGGGGGCGATTCGCTTTTGGGGCGCTATCACTACTGGCGGCTGCATCCGTTTGGCCTCGATGAGAAACCAAAAAAAATGACCGACGAGGAAGCCTTCTCCCGTCTGCTCCGCGTGGGCGGTTTTCCGGAGCCATTCCTTGACGGCAACGAGCAGGCGGCCCGTCGTTGGCGCCGCGAGCGACTGGATCGCGTCTTGAGGGACGACATCCGCGATCTGGAAGCCATCAAGGATATCAGCACGTTGTCGCTGTTTGTCGATTCTTTGCGCCAGCGGGTTTCTGGCTTGGTGGTGCTGGCGAACATCGCCAACGATCTACAGGTAGCCCCTGCCACGTTAAAACGCTGGCTCGAAGTCTTGGAACGTATGTACTTGTTGTTCACGGTCGCGCCCTTGACCACGGGTGTGCCGCGCGCGATCCAAAAGCCGCCCAAGGTGTATTTCTTCGATACGGGCGACGTGCTGGGGGACGAAAGTGTGCGCTTTGAGAATCTCGTGGCCACTCATTTACTAAAATACTGCCACTTCCTTGAGGATCGCGAGGGCCACAGATACGAACTTCGCTATGTCCGGGACAAAGAAGGCCGCGAGGTCGACTTCGCCATCGTAAAAAACGGAATTGTCACCGAGCTTTTCGAGTGCAAATGGTCCGATCCCAAGTTCGCGCCCGCGCTGAGATACTACGCCGAGCGCCTCAACCCCAAGCGAGCAATCCAACTGGTGGCGACCGAGCGCTCTCACTTCAAGCAGGGTCTGCTCGAGCGGAGATCTCCGTTCTTTCTCAAAGAAAGGTCACTGCTATAGCGGTTATGGTCCTTTTCAATTGTGCCTCCTCAGGCAAATCTGTGGGGATGTTCGGGCTTCGGACTTCGGACTTCGGGCTTCAGGAAACATGCGCTTACCGCTACTACTTACCGCTGCCTGAAGCCTGAAGCCTGGTTCCGGCGACTTTGCCGGGATCCTGGGTTGCTCAGCCCTTCACCGGGCGGGCGCGCAGGCGCACCTTGCCGCCGTCGATCTGCACGTCGAGGTCGACGCGCGCACAGCTTTTCGCCGCCATGATGCGGGCGATCTCCCGGTCGAGCTTCGCCCGGAGGGCCGCCGGTTCAACGGACAGCGGCGTTCCTGTCGTTTGGTGCGCGTCCACGTATCGCTTGTAGAAGGTGTCAAACTCGCCGTCGGCCAGCCGATGCGGCGGCGGACTTGTGGTGATGGGCGGTGGCGTTTGCTGCTCGTCGGGCACCGGTAGAAGCTTGCCGCGCAGCCTCATTTGCCGCTCCACAAAGGCCTTGGCACGGGTCGCGGGAATTCCAAGTTGAATCGCTTCGGCCTCAGTCAGAACGCCGCCCTTCATCGCCAGGCGGCGCTGCGCCTTGGCGAGATCCCGCCGATAGGTTCCCGCCTCGAGCTCTCGCAAAGTACGGTTCCAGTAGATGGTGAACAGCACCCACCTTGCGCTGAGCGACTTGAAACGAAAACGGTGCGATGCATTGTTGATCGGGATCTGTTGCGTCTCGAACATCAAGCGGTTCAGATCCCGCCGCGGCACCACCGGGGGCTGCCGCTCGACCCCCATGAAATAGGATTCGTACAGGGCGCGCAGTCGGTCCATCTTTCGCTCGAGCTCGGCGAAGCGGGCTTCGAGGGCTTCCGGGTCGTCCAGCAGCCCGGTGGCGATCTTGGGCACGGTTCCAGTGTATATGAGGACGCTTGAATCTGGTTCTGTGGGTCGCTGCGGTGCTGGCGCTCCTCGGGGTGCTGGTTTTCGTGCACGAACTTGGACACTTTCTGGTGGCCAAGGCATTTGGCGTCAAGGTGCTCCGGTTCTCACTGGGGTTTGGGCCCCGCTTGTTCGGTTTCCACGTCGGGGCGACCGAGTACCGCCTGTCCCTGTTTCCCCTGGGGGGCTACGTGCGCCTGCTGGGCGAGGAGCCGAGCGAGGCGGTTGCCGAGGTAGATCGGCGGCGCACGTTGTTTGGGCGACCGCTGTGGCAAAGGTACGCGATCGTGGTGGCGGGACCCGCGTTCAACTTGCTGATGCCGGTGGCAATCTACTTTGTGCATTATCTGGGGCACCGCACCCAGCTTCCATCCACGATCGGCACGGTCGTGGCGGATCTGCCGGCGGCATCGGCGGGCCTCTTGCCCGGCGATCGGGTCGAGTCCGTCGATGCGCGGCCAGTGCGCACGTGGGAGGAACTTGAGGATCTGATTGCGGCGTCGCCCGGAAAGACGCTCCGCATCGGCATTCGCCGCGGCCAGGACGGCGAGGAGCGCGACGTCACCCCGGTGCGGCTCGACCGGCCGGGCACGTTTCGCTTGCGCGAATCGGTGGGCTGGATTGGCATCTCGCCGCGCTTTCACTTGCCCGAGGTGGGCATCGTTGATTTGACCTCGCCGGCGGCCCAGGACTTGCGCACATTCGATTTCATCACGTCGGTCAATGGCAGCCCGGTGTCGCACTGGGCCGAGTTCGACGCGGCGCTGAAGAAGGCCGGCGCGTCCGCGCTGCGGCTGTCGTACCTGCGGGGAAGCCACTCGGCCTTGCCGTTTGTTCACCTCGAAATCCAGGAACCAGGCTCCGCGGTGATCATTCCGCAGCCGGTGTTCGATTCGGCGAGCCACCTGCGTTACGAGACCGGATTGATGTCGTCCGAGTTGTTCGTTTACTCGGTCGAACCGGGCAGCCCGGCCGACAAGATTGGCCTGCGGCGGGGCGATCAATTACAGACGCTCGACGGCGAGCCGTTGTTGCACTGGGACGTCTTGCGCCAGCGTCTCGCCGCCGAGCCGCAGCGCGCCTTTCACCTGGTCTGGCTGTCGCCGGGCGCGATCCGGCACGAGGCCATCTTCAAGCAGGAGGTTCGATCTCAGCTTGATGCCTACCGGCAAGAAGAGCAGCGTCTGGTGTTCGGTGCCACCAACCGATTTGCCTGGAAGACGGCGGAGCCGGTGAGCGTGCGCAACCGGTTTTCCTACGCGCTTGGCCACTCCCTCCGCCGCACGGCGCAGATCGTGTTCGCGATGGGCGAGGGCGTGGTCGCCATCGCGCGCGGGCAGGCGCCGATCTCGTCGCTTGGCGGGCCGCTGACCATCGGGTACGCCGCGGGCGTGGCGGCGGAACAAGGCATGGCGCAGTACCTGTGGCTTCTGGCCCTGTTGTCGATCAACATCGGGCTGCTCAACTTCCTGCCGGTGCCGATTCTTGACGGCGGTTTGTTGATGTTTTTCACCATCGAGCTGTTCAAGGGTCGGCCACCGTCGGCACGGGCACGTCAGATCGCATCCTCGGTCGGCCTGGTGTTGGTGGTGTTGCTCATGGCGTTTGCGCTCAAGAACGACGTCGTGCGATTCCTGCTCAAGCGATGATGATCATGGGGCCAGTGCTGGCAATGGACACCTCCACGCCGACCGCGCGGGTGGCGGTGCTCGATGCAAGCGGCCGCACGCTCGCCTCGGGCGAGCGCACGGCGTTGCGCGCATCCTCCGTCCTGCTTGCCTTGTGCGATGAGATGCTGAGCAACGCTGGGCTGCGCATTGCAGATGTGTTCGGCATCGCGTGCGGGGCCGGCCCGGGCAGTTTCACCGGACTGCGCGTGGGCCTCGCGGTGGCCAAGGGCCTCGCGTTGCCCACCGGTGCGCGTCTTGTCCTCGTGTCGTCGCTGGCGTCGCTCGCCCGGGATCTGGACGCGCAGGCTGCCGCGCAGATCAAGTGGGTGGTGCCGTGCCTCGACGCGGGCAAGGGTCAGGTTTACGCGCAACGCTATCGGCGTGCGCCGTCGGGCCTTGACGCTCCTGACGGGCCAGAGGAAACCCTCGATCCCGGGGTGCTCGCGCGGCGGCTTTTGGATGTCGGCGAATCGTTCGTCCTGGGCGGCAGCGGCGCGGATCGGCACGCCGCTGCGCTCGCTGCGTGCTTGCCGCCGAATAGCATGATCGTGGCTGCACCGGGGCCCAGCGCGGCCGCGACGGGATACCTCGGGCTGCAGCGATTGCGGCGTGGCGAAAGCGACGATCTGGCGTCCGCAGTGCCGTCGTACGGCCGTCCACCGGACATCACGACCCCCAAACGGACATGACCAAATGCATCCCGGCCATTCAACTTTCGCGGCCGTCGGCCGTCGGTGCCGGGACGCCTTCGTCGCGCCTGCCGGGTTCGCTTTTCGCCCGCGCTGCCGCAGCGAGCTGGTGTTGCAAGCGCAGCAACGTGCCCTCGACTTGCGCCAGGCGCGCCCGACGGGTGCCATCGGTCGCGGTCGCAGTGGCGGTCGCCTCCCGCAACGTGACAACCTCGCTGGCGAGTTGCGCGCGAGCCGTTTCTGCGGCTGCCAGTGTCGCGGTCAGCTCGGCCGCCAGGGCAGCCTGTTCGCCCAGCGCGTGCCGCACGCGGGTGTTTTCGGCCAGCGCGATCGTGGCGGCGCGTTGCAGTTCGGCGATGGCCTGTTCCCGCCTGCGCAGCGTGTCTTCCCGTTCGTCCACCCGCGCAGGTTCAGCCGCCTTCGCGCTCTGCGGTGGCGGCTGCGGGTTCGCCTGCGCCAGGGCCGCTTGCAAGCGCCAGAGCAGATCTTGCTTCTCGCCTTCCAGGGTGATGATGCGCTCATCGCGGCCCGCGAGCGCAACGACGTGGGCGTCCGTCGCGGCCCGCGCCAGCCTGAGAGCGTCGTTCACCCGGCGCTGCGCATCGGCCAGGTCGCGCCCGAGATCGAGCAGCGAAGCGGAAACCCCCGGGGAATCTTGTCGTTCGTCCAAGCCGAGATTGTACCACCGCGGCACCGCGGCACCGCAGCTTTGATGGTGGACAACCGGCGCTTCGTCGTCTATAACCCCTGTCCCTTCAAGAGGTTCTCTCCATGCCCAAACTCGGCATTCATCCCCTTTACAAGTCGGCCAAGATTTCCTGCGCCTGCGGGAACGTCGTCGAGACGTATTCGACGCGCGGATCGTACAACGTTGACATTTGCTCAGCCTGCCACCCCTTCTACACGGGCAAGCAGAAGTTCATCGATACCGCCGGGCGCATCGAGCGCTATCAGAAGAAGTACGGCAAGAAGCCTGCGGCCCCCGTCGCAGAGTAACGCCGCAAGGCCAGCCCGAGGATGGCTGGGCTGCGCGACCGCAACGCCGACATGTTGGACGATCTGCTTCTGGTCAAGCTGAGCGGGGTCGAGACCCGCTACGAGGAGCTTGGCGGTAAGCTCGCAGATCCCGCCGTCCTGGCGCAGCCGCAGCAGATGCAGAAGCTGGCCAAGGAGCATTCCGATCTCAAGGAGCTGGTCGAGACATTTCGCGTCCATCGCGACGCGAGCCGAAAGATCGACGAAGCGCGCGAGCTGCAAAAAGATCCCGAGATGCGGGAGCTGGCGCGCGCCGAGGAGGTGGAACTTTCGGCCGAGCAGCGCAAGCTGGAAGAGCGGCTGACGTTCTTGCTTTTGCCCAGGGATCCCAACGACGACAAGAGCATCTTGCTCGAAATTCGCGCGGGCACAGGCGGCGAAGAGGCGGCGTTGTTCGCCAACAACCTGTTCCGAATGTACAGCCGGTTCGCGGAACGGCGCCGCTGGAAAGTCGAGATCGTGTCGATCTCGCAGGCGTCGGCGGGCGGAATCAAGGAAGTCATCGCCAACGTCGAGGGCAAGGGCGCCTATTCGCAGCTCAAGTACGAATCGGGCGTACACCGGGTGCAGCGCGTGCCCGCCACCGAGGCGCAGGGGCGCATCCATACATCGACCGCAACCGTGGTGGTCATGCCTGAGGCCGAAGAGGTCGACGTGCATATCGATCCCAAGGATCTGAAGATCGACGTGATGCGATCGGGCGGCCCGGGTGGGCAGTCGGTCAACACGACCGACTCGGCGGTGCGCATCCATCACATCCCAAGCAACCTCATCGTGCACTGCCAGCAAGAAAAGAGTCAGCACAAAAATCGTGCGCTGGCGATGAAGATCCTGCGCGCGAGGTTGTTCGAAATTGAACGCGAGAAGCAGGAGATGGCCGAGCGCGATGCGCGCCGCAGCCAGATCGGCAGCGGCGATCGTTCGGAGAAAATCCGCACCTACAATTTTCCCCAGGATCGTTTCACCGACCACCGCATCGGACTGACCCGCCACAACCTGCCCGGCCTGATGGACGGCGATCTGCAGGACGTATTCGACAGCCTGCGCGCTCACTTTCAGGCCGAAGCGCTCAAGCGCTAGCCTCTCTAGCGCGCCGACGCCGATCGCCCCTTGTCGCCCCTTGGGTGCCCTACGTCCAGTAGGCGACGCGGCCTTTGCCCTGAATCGGTATGCCCTGGGCGGCCAGAACCTCGTGTTGCAGCGCATGCATGCACGCCGCCGCTTCGTCGATCTTGCGCGCGTACGCGAGCGAGCCTTGCAGAACCGGCTTGAGCTTCTCCTTGTCCTGGATGCGCGCCTTCGGGTACTCGTGTTCGACGACGAGGTAGGTGTTCGCCACGTCGAGGCGCAATAATTCGCGCGCGGCAAGCTGGTGGTCCAGCCAGTCGACGGTCCGGTTTTGCAGGTAGGCAAGGGGATCGTGCTTGGCGGTGCCGGGCAACTCGTGCTCGCACAACACAGTTTGTTTTTTCCACGCGTTGCCCTGGTCGCCGGGTCGTGGCGACGGCTTGCCACTGATCCAGTCGCCGCGTTCCATCGTCTGGCCGCCGTAGCCCCAGGCGCTGACGCCCTTGCTGTCGACGACCTGTCCCTTGACGTGGAAGCCGCTGATCAGAAAGTCGTAGCCGCTGTCCTTGAGGAACTGGAACAACGACCGGGTGTCCTGGCCCATCAAGATCGCGTGCGATGGATCGTAGTGGATGCGGAACACGTCGCCGACTTTGTGCTTCTCGCAGATGCGGTGCAGGGCAATCCACGGCCCCGGCGCGTAGGCGATGTTGTTGTGAAAATTGTCGCCCGTCGTCCAGCCCGGCATCGGGCACTGCTCGACCCGGTACTGTAGGCCGCGCGCCTTGGCTTCCTTGAACAGCGGAATGATGTTTTCCTCGAACGCGACGAGGTTCTGATCCATCGACAGCTTCTGGTTACGCCCGATGAAGCCGCACACGGCGTTCGTGCCCAGCAACACCGCCGCGTCGAAGGTGCGCAGCATGAAGTCGTGCTTCTTGCGGCGCAGGGCAGGATCGTCGATCAGCATGTTGTCGAAGAATGCGAGGTCCGAAAGGCCAACGCCGGTGCTTTTCATCGCCGCCATCACGCGCTTGGCGCGCGCGGCGTCGAAGGGCCTGCGCAGATCCAGCGTGTTGGCGACCGGATCGAGCAACGCCTCCTCGGGGACGTCGGCTTCCGAAGGATGCAGGGCCGCAGAAAGCTGGATGTTGGGCGAGTCCAACTCGCGCGCGAACACCAGCCAGTCTTCGATCGCACGGTCGGGATCTTCGTCGCGCACCGCGCGCGGAGTCAGCTCCTGAAATGCGGCCGTCAGCACGCTTAGCTTCATGAATTTCGGTTCGAATGCCTTGATGCTCATGATCGCGGCGATGCTATCGCAAGCGGCTTTTTTGGCAACGATGCTGGTCACGGCGAGACAGACTGGAATCAGCAGCAGCGGGGGCAGGTTGTGCGCATCGCAACATGCTATGAAGTCGCTCGGGGGGGACGCGAATGGACGCCAAGGACAAGACTCTCGAAACGTTGCAGGCACTGGTGGACGGCTTTGCCATGGACGTGGGGCGCGTGCGCGCCGCGCTGGCCGACAACAAGACGAGCCCGCCCGTCCAACAGTCGCTCGTGGGCGCGCTCAACTACGTGCTCGACGCGTGGGATATTTTTCCCGACCACTACCGCGGCCTTGGGGTCGTCGACGATGCCCTGGTGCTGCGCGTGGCCGCGCACCTCGCAGTGGCCGAGGGCTGCCAGCACCGCGGCCTGCAGTCGCTGGCCGGCGAGATGAAGATCGTGCGCGCGTTGCTCGAAGATCTGGTCGAGCCGCTCAAGGCGTTGTGCCAGGCGCTCCCCGGCCGCGAGGTCAAGGGCCGCAAAGCCGCGGACATCTTGGCCGACGCCGACGTGCGCGCGCTGTTCGAGGCCGACCTGAACCGGCTGCTCAAGAAGCACCAGCCGGGGCCGATCGACGTGCCGCCCGGCGGATCCGCCGCTCTGCTGTCCGAGTTGCGCAAGATGGCGCGCAGCGCACTGGGCAAGTAGCCTCGCTGGTGTGAGCGGTGGCAGGACGACGTCAGTCGATCTGTCGATCTGCATGGGCCCGCGCTAACCTGCGCGGATGCAGAGGGCGGTGTAGCCGCCGGAGTGGCATGTGGTGGGGAGGACCAACTCGTCGCGGATCGTTCGCAGGCCTGGCACGTCGAGCCGATTTTCCTCCGGTTCAAGTGAACAGGTGGCGTAGACGAGGCGACCGCCCGGGCGCAACAGACGCGCGGCGTTTTGCAGCAGCCTTCGCTGCAGGCCAGCGTTGACGGCAAAGTCGCCGAGCGTCAGGCGCCAGCGCGCGTCCGGTCGGCGCGACAGCACGCCCGTGTTCGAGCACGGCGCATCGACCAGGATGGCATTAAAAAGTTCTGGAAAATCGATGGTCGCGCCATCCCCAGGCACGCACCGAACGTTGGTCAGGTACAGGCGCTCGGCCGCTTTTGCCACCAGGCCAATGCGGTCCGGCAGGTCGACGGCCACCACCTCGCCACGCCCTTGCATGAGCTCCGCGAGGTGCGTCGTCTTGCCGCCCGGTGCCGCACACAGATCCAGCACCCGCTCGCCGGGCTTCGGTTCAAGCCACGGTGCCACGCGCGAGAAGGTTTCGTCTTGCACCGTGAAGTGGCCCTGGTCGAACCCCGGGTGCAGCGTGGGGTCGCCGTTGATGTCGATGACCGGGCCCATGGCAAGCAGATCAGGCGGTGCGCGCAGGGGATTGACCCGCGCGCTGATCGGCAGCGGGGTGTTGTTGGCGTCCAGGATCTCATTCAGATTGGTGAATCGCGGGCGCCACCGATCAATCAACCAGTCCGGATGCGAGGTGCGAATACCCAGATCGTCGGGCAACGGCAGGTCGACGGCACGGCGCAGCAAGGCGTTGGCAAAACCGCCGACGCCCTTGCCGTGTACCTTGGCCAGCTCCACCGCTTCGTGGACGGCGGCGTGGCGCGGAATCCGATCGAGGTAGCGCATCTGGAAAAGCGCGATGCGCAGGTGCTGGCGGATCTCGGGGTCGACCGTCCGGGCACAGCGATCGATGAGCCAGTCGAGTGGGCGCAGCATGCGCGTCGTGCCGAAGACCAGGTTGGTCAGCAGCGCCCGATCGCGCGGCAGGGCAAGCTCGTTCCGCCGCTCGTCGAGAACTTCGTCGACGAAACGCCGCTCGGCCGCAAGCAGGACCAAGGCCGCGATCGCGCGGACGTTTGGGAGATTGGCCGATGGGCGACCCATGGGTGCTCATATCATACGCGTTCATCAGCCGTGCCACGCTTGGCGAAAGCCGCGTGGAGGTTCTGGTGAATCGTGATCTTCTTGTGCGCGTGACAAAAATGTCGCACTTCCTCAGATATCCGAGGGGCCAGTGGAGGAAGATTACATGCCGCGCCTCGGTTTTGCTCTGGGCACGCACCTTGCAGCGGATCTTGTGATGGTGCATGTGTCATGAAGAGATCAAATACGTTGTTGGCGTTGGTGGCAGGAGCAGGCTGCGTGTCTGGCTGCGAAGCTGCGGCCGACTTGATGGCCAGCGGTGCTTCCGACCGCGCGGCCACCCCGAGTGATGCGGGGGCTTTTGGTGGCCCGAGCCCAAGCGCAGCGGGCGGCTCGTCGGGCACCGCTGGCGCTGGGGGTGCGCCTGCACCGCCGCTGCGTGAGATTGAGACGAGGCTCGACATCGACACGCCGCGCGCCGGTGCACGTTACGTCTACGTTGCCAACTCTCGCCGCAACATCGTTTCGGTCATTGATTCGACCACGCTGGTGATTCGCCCGGTTGAGGTGGGCGACAACCCCAGCGTTCTGCGCACCCTGCCGGGCAAGGACGCGGCCATCGTCATCAACGGAGGATCCAGCGACGCAACCATCTTGCGCACGGCGACGGGTGGCGTGACCCGCACCTCCACCGTGCGCATCGTCGCTGGTGCCAATGCCTTGTCCGTGGCACCCGACGGCCGCCACGCGGTGGTCTGGTACAACGGTGCCGCGCCGGGGGCATCCGCCCGCCCCGGTGGAGGCAGCTTCCAGGACGTCTCGCTCATCACGCTGGCCGACGACGGCGACCGCGCGGCGGCACTGACCGTGGGTTTTCGCCCGACCGACGTGGTGTTTTCGCAAGACAACGCTGCGGCGTTCGTGGTGACCGACGACGGGATCTCGCTGCTGCGATTCGCCGACATCAAGGGGCCCGCCCGGGTACCTCTCGTGCGGTTGGTCGATGGGTTCGGCAGCGCGGCGCGCGACGTGTCGGTTACACCCGACGGCCGCTACGCCATCGCGCGCAAAGAGCTGGGCACCACGGTGGGGACCGTCGTGACGCTGGTCGATCTGGTCGTGGGCTCGGCCGTCACCGTCGATCTGAAGGGCTTCGTCACCGATCTCGACTTGACTCCCTCGGGCAGTTTCGCGCTGGCGGTGCTGCGCCGGGAATCGGCCGTGGTCCGCATACCGGTTCCCGCGGGGTTTTCCGATCCCACATTGATGCAGACCCGCAAGCTGGACGATCAGATGGGCTCGGCGACGCTGTCGAGCGACGGCAAGCGCGCGGTGCTCTACGTGACCGCCGAACCGATCAAGAAACTGGCCATCCTGGATATCGAGGGGACGGCACCGGCCACGGCTGTGCGCCTGCGCAAGGCCGTCGCTGCGGTGGTTCTTTCGTCGGACAATCGCACGGCCATCGTCCTGCACACCAAGCTCCCTGGTGATCCCGGCGCTCCTGGCCTTGACTTCGACGCGCAACTCGATCGCATGAACGGCTACAGCGTGGTGGACATCGCGACCGGTTTCGCCAAGTTGCAAACCACGGACGCCAAGGTTGATTCCATCGCCATCACAGCCGACGCGACGCGCGCGTTCTTGACCATCCGGGACAAACTGGCGTCTCCGCCGGTGCGGATGGTGCACGGGATCCGGCTCGACAGTCTCTTCACCGTGGCGTTTCCCATGGGCAGCGCGCCCATCTCGGTCGCCGCGTTGGCGGACACCAAACGCATCTTCGTCAGCCAGGAGCATCCCGAGGGGCGCATCAGCTTCATCCACTGGGAGACCGACGCGGTCACCTCCGTCACTGGTTTCGAACTCAACGGAAGGATCGTGCAATGAAGGCCGTGCGCAAGCTGCTCGGCATCACGCTGCTCCTCGCCTCCGCGTGCGGGGGCCAAAGCGATGCGGAAGATACCGGGCCGTGGTCGTTGTTGCCGCCGGTGGTTCTGGAGACCGAGGTCGCCTACGTCGAAAAGACCAGCAAGACCGCGTTTTTGCTCGACCCTGCGGGGGCCGACCTGAAGGCGCGCACTTTTCCTGTCGCCAAGAGCGCCATCCTCGCCGTGCGGCGCCACGAGCACGAAGATTTGTTGGTGCTATGCCGGGGGGAACCGGGTAAGCCGGGCGTGCCCGCCGAGTCGGCCGAGCTGGTCATGGTGTCTGGCGGTGTTGGCAAGGCCACGCAGCGATTTCGTCTTGCCAGCCGGTTCAACGCCCTGGCACAAACCGCGAACGGGCGCTTCGTGATCGCCTACTTCGCCGGGAGTGTACAGGGCCAGATGGGCGGCAACGTCTTGTTCAACCCGAACGAGATCGCGATTCTCGATCTTGACGCCGCGACGCCGATGGCGATTCCACGCACCATCCGCAGCTTTGGTGGCTTTCCGCTGGATATAGTTTTTTCGCCCGAGCTGAACTTGCTCGAGGGTAAGCGCACGCTGGCGGTGTTGTTGTCGGTGAACTACGTCACGCTGCTGGATCTGGACAACCCCCAGCGGCCGGAGATCACCGTTCCGCTGTCGGACAACCGTGCCCTGCGGCCGGCCCAGGTGCTCTTTGAAACGTCCGACAAGACGCCGGCGGTTTACGTGCGCCTGCAGGACAGCGACGACATTCATGTGCTGCGCCTCATCGACGTCCCGGCGGACGAGCGGCCGAGCACGGGCAACGACTTCACCGCGGCGCTCTCGCAACTGACGGCGGGTTCGCGTCCGGCGGACATGGCTCTGTTCGGCCCCGCGAACAATCTCAGGCTGCTGGTGGTGTCGCCGGGCAGCCGCGAGGCTCACGTGATCGACGCGCGCACCAGCCGGTCGATCAAGTTGCCGGTGACCACGTCCGCCAACCGCATCGTCATCTTCAAGGCGGCGGGCCCTGGAGATCCGCAAACCAGGACGCGCGCCCTCTTGATCGATAGCGGCGGCGCGGGGCGCGACGTCGTGTTTCTGGACCTCGATGGATCGGACGAGCCCGGCCGCGCTCGACCGGACACCCGATCCATGAGCGCGCCGGCGCAGGTGGCGTTGGTTTTCCGGGACAAGGGCATGGCCCTGATCCAGCACGCTGCAAACGCCGGCGGATTCAGCGTGATCGATCTTGCGCGTCGGACCGCCTCGCCCATCCAGTCATCGGTTCAGATCCAGCGCTTGATGCTGGGCGTGACGCCGTCAAGCAAGCTGTGGATCGCGCTCGGTTCGCAGAATCCGGGGGCGACATCGTCGCCCACGCTGGGATTCCTCAACCTTGATACCCTGACGGTCGGCGACGTGCGTCTCGATGCGCCCGTCGGAGTCTTGTTGCCGCTTGGCCGGAGGTCCGACGGACGGCAAATGATCGTGGTCGATCACGGGGGCAACGAAGGGTTCATCACCGTCCTTGACGCGGACAAACCCGAGCGCGCGAGCGCAAGATCAGTGCGGGGATTCCTGCTGCAGGATTTGCTTTCGCGAGGTGTGCGATGAACGCTTCCAGACAAAAGGCGAGACTTGCGTGGCCCATTCTGTTGATGATCGCCGCGCTGGCGATGAGCCTTTGGGCGGGATCCGCGCGTGCCGCCGACGCGATCGTCACCAAGGCTGCTGCTCCTGCGCGCTCGCGCATCACGGTGGCCCTGGACGTCCTGACGTTCTGGCGTCCAAGTGGACAGCGCCTGTTCCACAATGGCGCGAAGGATGCGGGGGTCGGCCTTTCAGCGAGCTTCGACACGATTTCGCTTGGCCGACGCGGCATGCTTGCGCTGGGCGGCGGTTGGTACCGTGAATCGAGTAGCTCAACGTGGGCGGGCGGGAACCGGTCGGATTTTTCGGCGAACAGCCTGTACGCCAGCGCGGCGCTTCGTTTCGCGGTCTGGTCGTGGTTGCAGCCGTATGCGCGCGTGTGCGGTGGCGCTGCCTTTGGCAAAGCGCAGCTCGGTCTGGGCGGCGATGTTCAGGGTGGCAGGAGCTCTGCGTGGTCGCTGGAAGGATCCGCCAGGTCAGCGATGGGAAGCGTCGGGGCCGGCCTGCACCTGCGAACGCACACGCTCAATTCCGAGGGCAGCCACATGCCGCCGCTGGCATTGTCGGCGGCGCTCGAAGGTGGTTACGAGCTGGCGACGCGCATGCCGCTTGTTGTCGCGCCACCCGCCCCGGCCAACGACAAGATCGCCCAGGACCAGATCGCGACCGAGGGCATCGCGCTCGGGGATCTTGCGCGGTCACGGCCGTACTTCCGGCTCGCGCTGGCGATTCATTTCTAGCCTCCGATCCGGGTCCAATGTCCTTGAATTGCACGCCCTTTGCAGGGCGCGGGAACTTTCGTGCCTCTAACTGGTTTACTACGTGGTGGTGGCAGCAATGTCCTCGGTCTACAGGTCGACCGGCCAGGAAGGCCGACGCGAGTTGGACGACGTCACCCTGCGGCGCGCGCAGAGCGGCGGCTGAGTGCGGCCGTGACCGCCTTGACACCCGCCATTGACACCTCCATTTGAAAGGCGATGATGGTGACCATTCGGTAGCAGGGCCATTGCCAAGAGATGTTGGGGGAATAGTCATGGCGAACTCTAATATCTGCACCTTCCTTTCGATCGTCGCTTTGGCTGCGGCGGCGGGCTGCGGGCGAACAGGCCTTATTTTCATCGGCGGCAGCGATATCAGCGGCAGCGATATCGGCGGCAGCGATGCGACACCGGTAGTGCCTGATGCCAGCGACGCGTCCGCCGAGGTCGTACGACCTCGCGATGCGTGCGTGTCGGCGTGCCCGCTCAGAGCCACGCAATGCGGGCCCGGCGGCGGCCAGCAGGCCTGCATCGATGTGGACGGCTGTGGCGCGTGGGGCCCGGAAGCGGCCTGCCCGGCACCGAAGACCTGCCAGGGGATCGCGTCCGGCGCCTCCTGCGAGTGTCCGGCCCGGCCTGCGGCATGCACGGGAGGAGCGGGGACTTTCTGCGAGTCGTCATCGGTCGTCGCGACCTGCACGATGGGCACCGAGGAGTGTGTCAGCATCACCGCTCGGACGACATGTTCCATGGGGAACCTATGTACCGTGAGCCACCCGAATGCTGTGTGTATGGCTCTACCGCCGGTACCGTACGATGACTTTAACGACAACACCCTCAACCCAGTCCTATGGACAGTAGTGCAAAGTGGCATCGGGCCGACGATCACCGAAACCAACCAAAGGCTGGAGATCTCTCACCCGGCAAGCTCCATGGATGGACCTGGAGCTGGCTTTGGCGCCCAATATACGAGTGTCTGCTTCTTGCGCGGAGATTTCGATATACAGGTCGATTACCAACTTCTGATTTGGCCATTTGCCAACGGGGTCAGGCTCGGCATCGTTATGGCTCTAGGGGCAACGGAACGGGTCAGTTTGGGCACTACGATTGATTTCCCGGGACAGCCCCGCGAAGCGTACGTCGCCCATTTTCGTGACAATATCCTCAATTTTATCTCCACCAGCGACCTATCAGGGAAGCTAAGACAGGTAAGGTCAGGTAGCACAGTGACGGGATACTACTTCAGATCTGGTAACTGGCTCGCTATACACTCCTCTCCGGCAACAACCGTCGACATGCGTTTCAGCCTCGCGTCTTGGAGCGCCGGCTACGCGTTTACAAAGCAGGCAGTCAAGCTAGCTTTTGACAACGTTATCGTCAATCAGGGAAAACTGATCTGCCCCTAGCCTCGGTTTTCACCGCGGCCAATTGACTTAACGCGGGCGCGTCGGTCGGCTGGCCCTCTTCACCCCCCACGACGTGCATCACGGCCTCGTCGCTAAGCGCCTCACCCAACGCGCCCGCGTTCTCGATGCCGCCTACGCCGCCCGCCCCGAGCGCTTCGTCCGCCGCCCACCCGCGTCGGCCGCACCGCCCGACACCGTCTGGATCAATCCCCCCAAGCCCCCTGCCGCGACATTGGAAGCGCAAGCCTAAATTCAACCATGGGCCGTCTCAAAAACGTTGACAGGTTCCACCCGCCCCGGCCAACGACAAGATCGCCCAGGACCAGATCGCGACCGAGGGCATCGCGCTCGGGGATCTTGCGCGGTCACGGCCGTACTTCCGGCTCGCGCTGGCGATGCATTTCTAGCCTCCGATCCGGCAGATCTTCGCGCATGATGCGGAGGTGGTGCCCGGGCGCGTCGCGCAAATTTCCGTGCTGGTCCTTGCCCTGGCCGGGGCTGCGTGCAGCAAGTCGGCTGCCAGACCCACGGCGAAGACCGCCGGGAAGCCTGCGGTGATGGAGCTTTTGCGGGCGCGCGTGGTGCGCTCGTTGCCCCATGATCGCGACGCCTTCACCCAGGGCCTGCTCATCCACGACGGCAAGGTCTACGAGAGCACCGGGTTGCCCGGGCGGTCGACGTTGCGGCGGGTGGATCCCGAAAGCGGAGCCGTGCAGCAACGGGTCGCCCTCCCGCCCGAGTTCTTCGGCGAGGGCCTGGCACGCGTGGGCGAGCGGCTGTTTCAACTCACATGGCGGAATCGCCACGTGCTCGTGTGGGGCCTGCGGACCTTCGCGCTGGAAAAGCAGATCGAGGTGCCGGGGGAAGGGTGGGGCCTGTGTTACGACGGCGCGAAGTTGGTGATGACCGACGGCAGTGATCGGCTGACGTTTCGGGACGCGCAGACGTTTGCCAAGCTGGGAGACATCGGGGTGCGCCGCCAGGGAGCGCCGCTGCCGAATCTGAACGAGCTTGAATGCGTGCAGGGCAGCGTTTACGCCAACATCTGGCAGGACACGCACATCGCGCGGATTGATCCCGGCACCGGCGACGTCACGGCGTGGATCGACGCGGGCGGTTTGCTGACGGCGGAGGAGAGCCGCGGCGTGGATGTCTTGAACGGCATCGCCTACTGGCCAGAGCGCGGGCATTTCCTTCTGACCGGCAAGTTGTGGCCGCGCACCTTCGAGGTCGAATTTGTCCCGCTGGGGCCCACAGCGGCACCGCGATCAAAAGTCGGCGGCGAATAGCTGCGTGCAATAGATGGGCACGGCGGCACCGATGCCTTTGATGTTGGCCCGGTGGGCGGGGCTGCGCATCAGGGGCCGCAGGTAGTAGAGACCTTCGCCGGCAAGACCGATCCGCCAGTGCCGTTGCCGATGTAAACCTCGGAGCCCATGCCCCAGCACCACAGATCACCGTCGTTTGTGCGAGCGCATGCGTGGCGGTAGCGGTTAGAAACCTGAGTCACCTTGTTGCCAAGCGCGGTGACCTGCAACGGGATGGGGCCCGAAGCTGTCGTGCGACCCAAGGCGGTCGGCCCCCAGGTCCAAAGCGTTCCGTCCTTTTTGAGAGCGCTGACGACTCGTCGTCCTACGCTGATCTGGGCGACGTCGGTAATCCCCCCTGCAACTTGAACAGGCGGAGAGGCCGGTAGTCTTGTGGAATTCACTCCAATATTTACTCCAAGAGGGCCACCGTTGCTGCCGGCATCTCGCTCATCGGGAGATCCCCACCAGCACCAAACCGTTGTGTCTTTCTTGAGAGCGCAAGTTCCCTGGTTCTCGGCGGAGATCTGAACGACGTCGTTGCCCAGATCGGCGACATGAACCGGCCGTTGCTCGTACGGCGTGGTTTTCCCGACCCCAAGCCAGCCGCCGCTGCCGTTTTCGCCCCAGCACCAGGCGGTTCCGTCTTTTTTGAGCGCACAGGTGTAATTCAGCCCTGCAGTCACTTGCGCCACATTGTCCAGCACTTGGCCCGGAGGCAGTTGCGCAGAGCCGGTTGTGATGTTTCCGTGGCCCACCTGTCCATAGTCGTTTTTGCCCCAGCACCACAACGTACTGTCGGGCTTGATGGCACATATTTGGCCAGAAAGTATTCCTAGGGCGAACTGCACGGCAGGCCCGGTGAAGGCTTTGCTGGGAGAACCGGCGGTTTGGTTTCCCCAGCACCAGATGCTGCCGTCCTTTTTGAGGGCACAGCTCTTATCGTCGGAACCACCTTCGACTTGCACGTTGTCATTACCCAGCGCCGTGATCTGGATCGGAGTTGTTGCACCGGTGTAGCGGCCCCAGTGCCACACCGTGCCGTTGTCTTTGAGCACAACTGTGTGGTAGCGCCCGGTGGCCACCCTGCACTTGGCAGTAGGAATCGGTACGGCACCGCCGGTGCCGCCGGACGCGGTGCCCCCGGTGCCGCCGGACGCGGTGCCCCCGGTGCCGCCGGACGCGGTGCCCCCGGTGCCGCCTGACAGGGTGCCCCCGGTGCCAGCTTGTGTGTTACCGCCACCTTGGTCGGCCCCGCCGTCGCCGCCCGTTATTCCTCCAGCGCCTTCTCCAGGACTTCTGGAAGGGGGGGAGTCGCAACATGCACCTAGCACCACGCCGACAAGAAAAATCACGCGCGCAAACGGGTGACGATAACGCATGCAACACCTCCAGATTAGGCAACCTGACCGTCCGTGGGCCTAAGCGGGTTATAGCACGCCATCGTGGCTTTGATGTCGATCTAGGTCGAGTTTGTGAGTTTGTCTCGGTGGGGCCCACAGCGGCACCGCGATCAAAAGTCGGTGGCGAATAGCTGCGTGCAATAGATGGGCACGGCGACACCGATGCCTTTCCCGATCGCCACACCAATTCCCACGTGGGTTGCCGCGGCAGCAAGGATGTTGGCCCGGTGGGCGGGGCTGCGCATCAAGCCGCGCTGCACGTCGCCGGCGGAGTAATTGCGCGCCACATTTTCCCAGACTCCGCGCGGTGCGAGTCCGATCTTGGCCAGGCGTTGCACGGCGTTGCCGGTGCGTGGCGAAATGTGTGCGACGTAGTCTGCGCCTGCCATGTCGGCGCTGTGCGCGCGTGCCACCGTGACCAGGCGCGCGTCGGCGGCGACGGGCGTGAGTCCAGCGGCCGCGCGATCACGGTTGATGCGCACAAAAATTTCATGTTCGACCGCTGCCGCATCGATTCGTCCGCCGACGGCTTGCGCCGCATCGATGACCTGCGGCGGGCCGGGCGGGCCGACGCCACAGTACAGCGGAAAATTGGCCAGGATGCCGAGGCCGCGGTGATCGGTTCCGGCGATCTCGACCTGGTACGCGCCATCGTCCTGGCAGAGGAACGTGACGAAAAAATCCGCTCCGCTGCTGCTCCTCACGTGCAAGGGAACCACGTTGCCGCGTGGCGTGGTGACCAGCACCTCGGGCTGCCGGTGCGCCCCGAGAAACTTGCCGTTGATCGCGGCTGCACCTCCGGCCGCAAGAAGTCGCGCAACTGGTCGCAACACCAGGAGTTGCTCCTGGAACGCGAGCAGCACGGTCAGATTCTTGGGCCCGCGATCAACCGCCACGGCAACGCGGTCGAAAGAAATCTGATCGACCACCTTCGTCAACTGACTTCGGGCGTCTTGCAGCGCCTCTCCTTCATTGCGCGGGTGCAGGAAAAACCAGCCGGGTTCGGATTCGACAAGGCCGTGGTGCTGCAGCAAGAAGGCCGGGAGTTCGGTGCCGAGTGGCAAGTCGACTCCCCGGCTGGCGCGCGCCAGATCCAACGCGGCGCTGGCCAGGCGCCGATCAAAGACCGGCCGTCCGCGGCCAGCCTTGCGGGCAACTTGCGCGACTGCTTCGAAAATCGCGCGCGCGAGCGGATCCGCCGGAAGATCCATGGCGTCGGGCGGGGTGGGCGACACGTACCAGGTCGCACCTGGTCCATGCGGGACCGTCGCGCGGATCGTCGGATCGGGCGCGGGCGCGGGCGCGGAGGCTGGCCTTGCATCGGTGGCCGAGTTTGCGCGCGGCCGGGGCGCGGTGGCCCCACAGGCGAGCACTGACACAGCCGACAGCGTCGCGGCCAGCCAGGCAGCCGACGCGGTGCGCGCGCTGACGCTTCGCGCGGTCTGCACCGGGCCTTACTGCTTCGCCGTGTCGCCCGGCTTGCCGGTTTTCTTCGCGGCCCGGCTCTTGTGTTCGACTTCGAGCTTGTTGCTGGGCTGTCCGCTGGGCGAAGGCATTCCGGCGAGCGCCGCCTTGATCGCTTCCTTGCGCTCGGCGGTGATCGGCACGGCCTTCGGGGGCACGGTACCTTTCTCATCGCCGAACAGCACTTCACCGAAACGATCGAGCGCGTGGAAATCGCCCACCAGGGGCGGCGACCATCCAACCGCCGCTTGCGGCTTGCCCTCGTCGGCCGAGTCCATGCGGTAAAGGTTGATGCGCCAGACATCGCCAAAGGCCGGTGGGATCTTGGCGCCCACCGTGTCGAGTCCGTTGACGTCCGCCAGCGGCAGCGCAAGCTCGGTCGTCCAGCGCTTGTCCTCATCGCCGACCTTGTTCAGCGTGCCTTCGATATTGACCGCCCACTTGGCCCTGGAATTCCAGCTATATGGCTTGCGCTTCGGATCAATCAAATCTTCGTACTTGCGGTACATCGGCAGGTAGCTGTCGAACAGCGCTCCGCTCGGCGACACTTGCAACTCGATGTACGTCTTGCCGTTGCCGTCGGCGTCGATCATGACCTCGTCGGCTTCTTGCGTCCACAGCTTGTCGTCCCGGTTGTTGAGCTTGCCCCAGATGCTCTTGTCGGTGTTGTCGAAGGCGAAATAGATGTTCTTGTCGTCCCAGGCGATCTTCGCTTCGGTTTGCGGCTGGCTGGCCGCGCCGGTCATCGTGTTGACGAACGTACCCACGTTGGGGATGTCCTTCCACTCGTCGAGCTTGCCGTCGATCTTCGGCGGATGTGCCAGCTTGCGCGCGACGTAGCGCTTGATGGCGGGCTTGGCAACCTGCGCGGCCTTGACGGGAATCACGGCGGCCAGCACGCGGTTGGTTTCGTCCTTGGGCCCGGTCTTGATGGTCATGCGCTCCTGCCCGCGCCACAGGCCCGTGTAGATCTCGACCTTGTCGTGGGACCAGGTGGGGGGCAGTCGGATGGCGTGCTCGTCCTTGATGATCTCGCCGGCCTTCCACTGCGCGACCGGGTACTTGCCGCGCACCGGGCCGTGGTCAAAGTTGATGAAGCCCTGCCGGTTCGGCCCGTTGGCATGCACGAAGCTGCGCCAGCCGATCAGCGGCGACACGACCTTCCAGTAGTGGATGAGCTTGGCTTCCTTGCCGGGCTCGATGGGGTTGGGGCTGACGTCGAGGCCGAGGTAGATCGCCTTGCCGTCGAGATCTGCGTTCACCGGAAACTGCGGCGTTGGCGCGGTCGCAAGGATGCTTTGCTTGATGACCGCCAGATCCTCGGCGGTGGCCTTTTCTTCAGCCTGTTCGACGCATCCTGCGCCAAGTGCGAGCGCGAGTGCGACGAGCGATCCCAGGGAACCGCGAGAACGGAACGATGCAAAACCAGACGCCATGATCGATCTCCCTTGCGAGTGCGAAGAAACCCCGGTTTCTATAGGATGGACGCTGCTTTTGCAAATGGTATGTGCTAGTAAGGATCTGAAAAGAGGAGAAGAATAAGAAAATGAAAAGCATGCAATGTCCGACTCGTAGTATCTTTTCGGTGTTTCTGCTTGCGGGATGGATTTGGTCTTGTGGCAATCGGGCTCCGCTTTCTCCCGATCCCGATCCGGGCCCGGGCCCGATGACTGACGCAGGTAGCACCGGGGATACGCCGCGCGTGAGTGACGGCGGCGGATTCGACACCAGCGGGTTCGGCGGTGGCTCTGGCGGCACTGGCGGCAGCGGGTTCGGCGGTGGTCCTGGTGCCACTGGCGGCAGCGGGTTCGGCACTGGCGGCAGCGGCACTGGCGGCGGCGCAGGGCGTTGCGACATGCCCAACTGCATTAAAATGTACATGGACCAATACAAGCCCATGGGCACGTGTACAACACAATCAACACCGAGCAGCAGCAATACCTGTTACGGGAACGGCGTCAAAGCGTTTGTTGTGTTTACGAGCTTCAATCCATTGACAGTCCAACAGCGCATCACCAAACCTGACGGGACCGTCTGTCTCACGACGGAGGTAACGGTAGCATCCAGTGGTAATCCATCCACTGCCACGGCTGTTTTTCGCAACCCTACGGGATCCGTGATCGCGACCGCAACCGGCATGATCAGTACGGCGACAAACCAGCACCCCACCACCGTAACCTGTTCGAACGGCGTGTCCAAGGTCATCCCGCCAGACTGCAACGAGAAGAGTCCGGGCTGCCTCTCGGGCACCTGTATGTGACCACCCTGCCAAACTATCACGCGCACCCGCACGCGCACCCGATTGCTACCGACGCTTTGCCTCTCGCGCGAGCGCTGCGAGGCGCTCGATGGTTGTGCGGTCGGCAATCATCGCGTTGATGTCCGTGGGCAAGCGCCAGGACCAGTTGTCAGGCGACACCAGGCCGGGCACGTTGATGCGGTCGCGCGTGCCGAGCGCGTCTTGCAGCGGCAGCATCGCGAGGCGCGAGGGTGCCGCGTACACCATGCCCAGGATCGCGTCGCGCAAGTTGTCCGAAAAGGGTGCCGTTGCTGCGCAGCCGTGCAACCCGGGCAGATCGACGAAGGCGGCGCGCTCGGCCGCAGGTGCGCCTTCCCACCAGGCCGCGATGGTTTCGGTGTCGTGCGTGCCCGTGGTGGCGACCGATAGCGTCGGCCAGGTAGCGGGATCCCGGTACGCACCCGCGCCGTCTCGCTCCCAGCGCAACACGCGGTAACCCGGAATGTCGAGCCGCGACAGCGACGCCGGGAGAAACTCCGGCAACACGCCCAGATCCTCGGCGATGACTTCGAGCTCATCCTTGAAAATACCAAGCACGCGCTCGCCGTTGGCGATCTGGCTGTTCTCGTCGTCGGGGGAAAAGCCGCTGCGGCTGCCGTCGCTGGCGCGCCAGTAAGTTCGGTACAGGCCGATGACGTGGTCGACGCGGCAAAGCGAGTACAAAGATCCGGCCCGCGCCGCGCGCTCGCGCATCCACGCAAAGCCGTTGCCGGCCATCGCCTCCCAGTTGTAAACGGGCAGGCCCCAGTCTTGGCCGGTGTCCGAGAAAGCGTCCGGGGGCACTCCGGCGCGCAGATCCAGGCGGAAGTCGCCCTGCCGCGCCCAGACGTCCGCCGAGTCGCCGGCAACGACGAACGGCAAGTCACCCATGAGCTGCACGCCTGCGCCGCGCGCGTGGGTTCGTGCGTCCGTCCACTGAGCGTGCGCCAGCCACTGCAGGAACGTTCTGTACTGGATTTCGTCGCCGAGCGCCGCCCGGGCCTCGTGCAAGGCACCGGGGTTGCGGTTGCGCAGGCCATCGCGCCAATTCCACCACGGGCCTCCGTGCCTGCGATGCAGGGCCACGAACAGCGCGTAGTCGTCGATCCAGCCGCGTTGTTCCATGACAAACGCCGCGAAGGCCCGGGCCCGCGCGGATCCAGTGTTGATCTCGCGATCGCGAAAGTACACGTAGGCCGCGTGCAGGAGGCGATCTTTGACGTCGCGCACTTCCCCCCACGCGATCGTCGGCGCGGATTTCAGGCGCCGCAATAGCGCCTGATCGGCCGGGCCAAGCCCGCTTTGGCCCCCCACCGCCGCGACGTCTTCGCAGTCCGACGTGCCCAGGTACGCGGGGTCGAGGGCAAACGCGCTGGCAGCCGAGTACGGGCTCGATTCGCCGGGCAGCACCTCGTGCATGGGCAGGAGGCCCAGAACCGAGAAACCGGCCCGCCGCGCCCAGGTACACAAGGGCCCCAGGTCGGGGATCTCCCCAATGCCCATGCTCGCGGCCGAACGAACGGCGAACAGTGGAACGGCAACGCCCGCGCGGCGGCGATTTTCAGCCATCAGCGTGCGATCTTACAATGGCCGCGGCGCTGTCGCTCGCGAGCGAGGGTGCCGTGCGCGAGCGTGAAGTGTGGTACGAACCTATCTAGCCGTGCCAGCCATGCCCACCTCTCTTGCTGCCCCGCCTTGTTCCGCCCCGCCGTCGATTTCGGGACGCCGCATGTTGTTCACCGGCGGGGCTGGCTTCATCGGTTCGCACCTTGCCGAGCGGCTCTTGCCGGGCAATCAGATCGTGGTTCTGGATACCCTGCGCCGCAACGCCCTGGCGACGGTCGGACTCGACAAGCACAAGAACCTGACGCTCATCGCCGGGGACGTGATGGACATGGCGGTGGTCAAGCGCGCCATGTCCGGCTGCGACACCATCGTCCACATGGCCTCCATCGCCGGTGTCGACACCGTGCTCAACAACCCGGTGCTAACGATGCGCATCTCGCTCGTCGGCACCATGAACGTGCTGGAAGCCGCGCTCGAACAGGGCGGCATGAAGCGGGTCATTGATTTTTCAACCAGCGAGGTGTTTGGCCGCTACGCCTACAAGGTCACCGAGTGGGACTCGACGACGCTCGGCGCGGTGGGCGAGGCGCGCTGGACCTACGCGGTGGCCAAGCTCGCCACCGAGCACCTGGCCATGAACTACCAGAAGCAGTTTGGGCTGCCGACGTGCTCGGTCCGCCCGTTCAACATCTATGGGCCTCGTCAGGTGGGGTCGGGCGCGATTCACCATTTCATCGTGCGCGCGCTCAAGGGCGAGCCGCTCGAGATTCACAACGACGGCGCGCAGATTCGATCGTGGTGCTACGTGGACGATATCGTCGATGGCATCGTGCTGGCGCTGGCACGCGAGGAGGCCGTCGGGCACGCGTTCAACATCGGCAATCCGCGTTCGACGCTCACCATTCATGCGCTGGCGAAGGAAATCGTCCAGCAAGCCGGCAGCAAGTCGCGCATCGAACGCATTCCGTGGGGAGGCATGGACGTCGAACTGCGCATTCCAAACGTGGACAAGGCGCGGGATCTGCTCGCGTTCACGCCCAAGGTGGATCTGGAAGAAGGGATCCCGCGCACCATCGCCTGGTACCGTCATCAATTGGGGCTTTGACGGAAAATAGCCGTGAGTGATGTCGTGATGCGCGCCGACGGGCTGGCCAAGACGTTTCGTCTGGGTTTCTGGCGCAAGAAGGTCGCCGCCGTGGACCACGTCAGCTTCGAGCTGCGCCGCGGCGAGGTGTTCGGTTTTCTCGGCCCGAACGGCGCCGGCAAGACCACCACCTTGAAGATGATGATGGGTCTGGTGTTTCCCACGCGTGGCCGTGCGGAGGTGTTTGGCCTGCCGGTGCCATCCGTGTCGGCCAAGCGGCGCCTCGGCTATTTGCCCGAGAGCCCGTACTTTTACGACTATCTTTCGCCCGAAGAGTTCCTCGATCTGGCGGGTGCCTTGTGCGACGTGCCGGCCGCGCAGCGGCGCCTTCGCGCCAACCAACTCATCACGCGAGTGGGGCTTGACCATGCGCGCGGGCGGCCGCTGCGGAAATTCTCCAAAGGCATGCTCCAGCGCGTCGGGATCGCGCAAGCGCTGATGGGCAACCCCGAGTTGGTCGTGCTCGACGAGCCGATGACTGGTCTGGATCCGGTGGGCCGCAAAGAGGTGCGGGATCTCATGCTCGAGCTGCGGCGCGAGGGACGCACGGTGCTCTATTCGACGCACATCTTGCCCGACGTGGAGCTGACCTGTGATCGCGTCGCCATGATGTTCGGGGGCAAGTTGCGCAGCGTGGGCCCGCTCGACTCGTTGCTGTCGGCCCGCTTGCTCGCGACCGAAGTGTCCCTGCGGCCCGGGCCTTCCGGGCTGCCCGACCTGCCCACCGGCACCGCGCGCCATGAAACCGCGGAAGGCGTTGCCTTGATCTTGCCCGAGGGCACCGACGTCGATGCGTTCCTGGCGTCGGCACTCGCCGGCGGGTCGCACGTGCTGGGCGTGGCTTCTCGGCGCGAGTCGCTCGAGGATCTTTTTATGCGCGAGGCGGGCGCAGAAAAGGCGCGTGGAGCGGTGGCCTCATGAAGAAGATTCTGGCCATCGCTCGCAACACCTTTCGCGAGGCGGTGCGCAACAAGATCCTCTACAGCCTGCTCTTTTTCGCCATCATCATCATCGTGTCGGCCCTGGCGCTCGGCAACCTGTCCTTGCACGAGGAAGTCCGGATGACCCGCGACATTGGCCTGGCGGGCGTCGACCTGTTCGGCGTGCTCATCGCCGTGTTCGTCGGGGTCAACCTTCTGTACAAGGAACTCGAGCTCAAGACGGTGTACACCATCCTGCCCAAGCCGTTGCATCGCTGGCAGTTCGTGCTCGGCAAGTGGCTCGGCATGTTGATCACGCTCGGGGTTCAGATGGCGATCATGGGCGTCGTCCTCGCCGGCACTCTGGCCGCGCAGGGGGCGGGGTTCGACGTCGCGATGGTCAAGGCGCTGTGGCTTCTGTACGTCAACGTCGTGGTCGTGACGTCGATCGCGGTGCTGTTCTCCGCCTTTTCGTCGCCGTTTCTCTCCGGATTTTTCGCCCTCGGCTGCTTCGTCGTTGGGCGTGCGGTGCCCGACATTCGCGAGATTGCGGCGCAGCTGCATGGCGCGCCGCGGGCTCTCCTGGAAGGTGGCGCGGCACTCTTGCCCAACATGCATCTGTTCTACCCGTCCGGTGCCATCATCGGTGCCGAGGTCGTATCGGTGCATGGTCATTTCGTGGGGGCTGACTACCTGGCGTGGACCACGGCTTATGGCGTCGCCTATTCTGCGGTGGTGCTGATGGCAGCGATGCTCATCTTCTGGAAGCGTGATTTTGTCTAACCGGCTTCCGCAGATCTCACGCACCACCCTCGCTTGCATCGCCATCGTCCTGTCCGCCCTGATCGTCGTGGTGGGCCGCGTCGTGGTCGATTCGGCCGCCGCTTTGCGGGCCGGCGATGCGGCGCTGGAGCGTGGAGAACGGGCAGAGGCGGTGCGCGATTACCTCGATGCCGCGCGCCTGTACGTTCCGGGCAGTCCGAGCGTGCGCGCCGGGTACGATCACCTGCGCGAGCTTGGCACGGTTGCACAAAGCGCCGACGATGCAGATACGGCCCGGCGGGCCTGGGAGGCGGTTCGTGCGGCGGCGCTCGGAACCCGGTCGTTCTACACGCCGTACGCCGATAGGCTGGCCGAGGCGGACGTTCACCTGGCCACCTTGTACGCACGCATCGAGAGCAAATCGACGGAGGGGATGCGCGTCGATCCGGGCGCATCCCTGGAGGCGCGCATGGCCTGGCACCGCGAGCGGCTTGGCCTGCGGCCCGGACCTGCGACCGGGCCAACCTTGCTCGCGTTGCTTGGTTTCGGCGTTTGGGTTCTCGCCGCCGTGGCGTTTTTCTCGCGCGGCCGCGACCGCACGCTGCGCCTGCGGCGGGGACCAGCGTT
>CAYSKR010000260.1:0-6356 GCA_964431675.1 uncultured Myxococcales bacterium | reverse complement strand
GATGAAGCTGGTCGTCGCGCCCAGGGCGGCGGCGCAGATCACCGTCGAGACGAGGTAGGTGATTAGCCTCATCGTAACCGTTCACGCCCATGACCGAATCCCGTCGGAGGAAGTGGCTCGGTGGCGCGGCTTTGCCGGGGCACCGAGCGGGGTCTCGTCCATGCTACCTTGGATGGTATGGCGACGCTGCATGCCCGCGTGAAGCAGGGCCATTTCATAGTCGACGAGACAACCGATCTGCCGGAGGGTACCGAACTGACGCTCGTCCTTGCCGACGCAGATGACGAGATGACCAGTGAGGAACTGGCGGCACTTGAGGCTGACATTGAGAGCGGTCGCGCTGACATCATGGCAGGGCGGGGAATCTCGGCTGATGAACTGTTGGCGCGCGTGCGCGCTTCCTGATGAAGCTGGTCGTCGCGCCCAGGGCGGCGGCGCAGATCACCGTCGAGACGAGGTAGCCCTACTTGCTGGCGGACGCGGACTTGGCGGCCGTCTTGATCGCGCTCTTGGCGGCCGTCTTGGCCGCTCGCTTGGCCGTGGCCTTGGCGGTCGTTGGCTTGGCTGCTGGCTTGGCCAGCGCGGGCTTGGCTGCGGCAACCTTGGCCTTGCGCTCGGCCACGCGGGCCACGTCGATCAGGCGCGCGGTCGAGAAATCGCCCAGCTTGGCCACGTAGTCCTTGTCCTTGCTGCGTCCTAGGGACGCGGCCGCGGATGCAACCAGCTTGTCGCGCGAGCCGTACTTCTCCTTCGCCGTGGTGGCCACGAGGTGCAGGCGCAGCAGCTTGCTGTTGGCCGCGCCCAAAAGCCGCTGCTTGAGCTCGTCCTTGGGCTGGTCGCTCTCGAGCAAGCTCGTGAGCTTGTCGACAAGCTTGTCCTTGCCGCCGAACTTTTCCGTGACGATCTGCAATGGGCTTTTCTGCGACATGTTGCGTCTCCGACGTGGGCTGCCTGACCGAGCCGGGGTTCTTACCCCAATTTGGTCCCCTCTGCCAGCGCTTCGGTGGCCGCGGCCACGAAACGGTCGATGTCGCGGTCGGTGTGGGCCAGGGAAACGAAGCCCGCCTCAAGCTGCGCCGGGGGCAGGTAGATGCCGCGCGCCAGCATGGCGTGGAAGAAGCGCCCGTAGCGAGCGCTGTCCGCCTGTTTCGCGCTGGTGAAGTCGGTGATCGGTACCCGGGTGAAGAAGATGGTGAACATCGAACCCAGTCGGACGATCTGTGCCGGGGCCTTGGCGGCGGCGATGGCCTGCTCGACCCCGCGCTGCAGGCGCGCGCCAAGTTTTTCCAGCCGCACGTACGCGCCGCCGCCCAGTTTCTTCAACGTCGCCAGGCCGGCCGCCATGGCCAGCGGATTCCCCGACAGCGTTCCCGCCTGGTACACCGGCCCGAGCGGCGCGATCTTGTCCATGATGTCGGCGCGCCCACCGTACACGCCCAGCGGCAAGCCGCCGCCCACGATCTTTCCCAGGGTTGTCAGGTCGGGGCGCACCTTGAACAACGCCTGCGCGCCGCCCCGCGCCACCCGGAAGCCGCTGATGACCTCGTCGAAGATCAGCAGCGCCCCGTGCGCGTCGCACAGCGCCCGCACCGCCGCCAGGTAGCCCGGCCTGGGCAGCACCAGGCCCATGTTACCCGGCACCGGCTCAAGGATCACCGCCGCGACCGCTCCCGGATTGGCGGTCAGTTTCGCCTCGATCGCCGCCGCATCATTATAAGGCGCGAGCAGCGTGTCGGCCGCGGCACCCCTGGTCACCCCGGCCGATCCAGGTATCCCCAGCGTCGCCGCGCCCGAACCCGCCGAAACCAGCAGCGTGTCGGCATGCCCGTGGTAGCCGCCGTCGATCTTGATGATCTTTTCGCGGCCCTGAAAGCCACGCGCCAGGCGCAGCGCCGACATCGTCGCTTCCGTCCCCGACGATACGAAGCGCATGCGCTGCAGCGACGGCACCGCGCGTTGCAACTCGGTGCCCAGTGCCACCTCGCGCTCGGTCGATGCGCCAAACGTCGTGCCCGCCTTGGCTGCGGCACCAATCGCCGCCACCACGCCGGCGTCCGCGTGACCCAGGATCAGCGGCCCCCACGAGCCCAAAAAATCGACGTACTTGTTGCCGTCCGCGTCGACGATCTGCGCGCCGCGCCCGCTCTTGACGAAAACCGGCGTGCCGCCGACCGCCTTGAAGGCTCGAACCGGCGAGTTGACCCCGCCCGGGAATAGCTTTTGCGCCTGGTCGAAGAGGGCCCGGGAGCGCGCGTTAGTTGGCGTCGCCGCCGCCATCATCGTCTTTTTCGGCCGCATCATCGCCGTTGTCGTCTTCTTCCGCGTCCGTGTCGTCATCCGCGGCCGCGTCGTCGTCATCGGCAGCCGCTTCCTCGCCCAGATCTTCCTCGCCCAGTTGTTGCTGCTCGGCGCGCGCCGCCGCGACTTCGGGCGACACCTCGTGCTCACCCTCGCCCTCTTCCTTTTCGGCCATGCGTTCCATCGCGACCACGCCCTCGCTCTCGTCGAGGCGAATCAGGCGCACGCCCTGCGTGTTGCGTCCCACCGTCGGGATGCCGTCGACCGGCATGCGAATGAGTTTTCCGCCGCTGGTGATCAACATCAGATCGTCGTCATCGGTGACGATGCGCAGCCCGACCACATTGCCGTTGCGAAGGCTGGTCTTGATGGTGATGACGCCCTTGCCGCCGCGATTCTTGGTCGGGTAGTCCGACGTCTTGGTCCGTTTGCCGTAGCCCTTCTCGCACACCGTCAGCAACGTGAGGGGCGCATCGCGCGGCACCACCGACATGCCAACCACCAGATCGCCACCGTCGCGCAGCTTGATGCCGCGCACGCCCCGCGCCGTCCGCCCCATCGGCCGCACGTTTTCCTCACGGAATCGGATCGCCCAGCCGTTGCGCGTGCCCAGCAGCAAGTCCGACGCGCCCTCGGTGATGCGGACGCCGACCAGGGCATCGCCCTCGTCGATGCTGATGGCGATGATGCCCGATTGCCGGATATTCGAGAACGCGCCCAGCGACGTCTTCTTGATGATGCCGCGCGTGGTCGCCATGACCACGAACGCGCCCTCCGAGAATTCGCGCACCGGCTGCAGCGCCACCACGCGCTCGCCCTCTTGCAGCGGGATGAGGTTGACGAACGCCTTGCCCTTGGCCGTCCGCCCCGCCTGCGGCATCTCCCAGATCTTCTTGGCGTACACCCGCCCCATGCTGGTGAACATCAGCATCGTGTCGTGCGTGGACGCGACGAACATCTGCGCCACGAAATCTTCCTCGTGCGTGGCCGCGCCCGTGATGCCCTTGCCGCCGCGCTTCTGCGCGCGGTACAGGGCCTTCGGGTTGCGCTTGACGTACCCGCCGTGGGTGACGGTCACCACCATCTCCTCCGGCGTGATCATGTCCTCGATGTCGATCTCGACGTCGACGTCGATGATCTCGGTCCGTCGCTTGTCGCCGTACGCCGCCTTGCCTTGTTCCAACTCCGCCGTCACCACGGCGATGAGCACCGCCTCGCTGCCCAGGATCTCCTCCAGCCGGGCGACGAGCATGCCGACTTCCTTCATCTCGGCGACCAGCGCGTCCCGTTCAAGCCCCGTCAGCTTGGCCAGCCGCATGTCCAGGATCGCCTGCGCCTGCCGCTCGGACAGCTCGAAATTCTCCATCAACCCGACCCGCGCCGACAGCGTGTCCTTTGACGCCCGGATAAGGTCGATGACCGCGTCGATGTGATCGACCGCGATCTTCAGCCCCTCAAGGATGTGCATCCGATCGCGCGCCTGCTTCAGATCGAACGTCGTGCGCCGCGTGACCACCTCGCGCCGATGGCTGATGAAGTGCAGGAGCGCGCTGCGCAGCCCCAGGATCTGCGGCCGACCCTCAACGATGGCCAGCATGTTGACGCCGAACGTGTCCTGCAGCGGCGTCATCTTCCACAGGTTGTTCAGGACGATCTCCGGCACCGCGTCCTTCTTCAGATCGATGACGACGCGCATGCCGTCGCGATCCGACTCGTCACGCATATCGGCGATGCCCTCGAGGCGCTTCTCGCGCACCAGCTCGGCTATTTTCTCGACCAGGCGCGCCTTGTTGACCTGGTAGGGGATCTCGGTCGCCACGATCGACTTGCGCCCCGTCTTGGGATGCTCCTCGATGTTGGTCCGCGCGCGGCACAACAATGACCCCCGGCCGGTCTCGTACGCCGCGCGGATGCCGTTGCGCCCGCAGATGAACCCGCCGGTGGGAAAGTCCGGCCCCGGCACCATCTCAATCAACTCGGCCGTGGTCAGCGCCGGGTTCTTGATCAGCGCAATGGTCGCGTCGATGATCTCGTTCAGGTTGTGCGGCGGGATGTTGGTGGCCATGCCCACCGCGATGCCGGACGCCCCATTAATGAGCAAATTCGGCAGCCGGGTCGGCAGGACCGTCGGCTCCATCTCCTTGTCGTCGTAATTCGGCTTGAAATCGACCGTCTCCTTGTCGATGTCGGCCAGCAGCTCGCCGCCGATGCGCTCCATGCGGCACTCGGTGTACCGGTACGCCGCCGGGGGATCGCCATCGACCGATCCGAAGTTGCCCTGCCCATCGATCAACGGGTAGCGCATGGAAAAGTCCTGCGCCAGGCGCACCAGGGCGTCGTAGGCCGCCGTGTCGCCGTGGGGATGGAACTTGCCCAGGACGTCCCCGACCACGCGCGCGCACTTGATGTACGTGCGGTTCCACACGTTGTTCATCAATTGTTGCGTATAAAGGATGCGCCGATGCACGGGCTTGAGGCCATCGCGCACGTCCGGCAGCGCGCGCGAGACGATGACGCTCATGGCGTAGTCCATGAACGACGACTTCATCTCCTCTTCGATGGAGATCGGGATGCGACCGCTCATGGGGCCCGAAGGCGGGGGCGGCGTCGCGGGTGGGGCGGGCGGCGCTGCCGCCGCGCCCTTGGCTTTCGGCTGCGGCTCTGCGTCGGCGTCGACGGTGCTCATGTGATGGCGCGCAACCTATCACATTCCGGATCGCAGCCATCGCGTCATGATCGCGCATTTCGCGCCGCGCCCGCACCGGATTCGCCGCTGGGTTGCCAGTCATGTTGCAGTCACATTGTAAGCTACATTGCGTTCGCGCATTTCGCGTCGCGGTTTGCGACCGGGGCAGCCGTTATTCCGTCAACTACACCTACACTTCCGTCCAAAACGGGTCGCGAAAATGGCGAAATGTGCGATTGAGGCAACTTTTTTAAACTTTTTTCTTGCTTCCTGCCTCGTAATCTCGAAAATGCTGCCGCTGCTGCGATGTGTCCCTGTTCCGGTGTCCAAATGTTCCAAGGTTTCTGTTCACGTCAATTTCTCGCGCTCTGATGGAGGCTAAACACATGACCTGCTCTGGTTCTTTTTCTCGTTCGCTTCGCGCTCTGGCCGTGCTCGGCATGGTCGGCTCTCTCGCCACGGTCGGCTGCGGTGGCGGCGGCCCGGGCGTCACGCCTGCCGTAGATGGCGGTGACGGCGGTGGCATGGTGAAAGTCGCGATGCTGGGGCTAGTCCCAGCCACGGCATCTCTGACTGCCGAGGTGGGAAAGGCCGCGACGGCCACCCTTACGGTGACCAACACAGGTGGATCCGCTACGGGCAACCTTGCCGTGGCGCTGAGCGGCGCAGGGGCCGGTTCCTTTACGACCAGCGGATGCGCCGGGATGATGCTGGCACCCACGGCAAACTGTTCTGTGACCGTGACTTTTGCGCCGACGGTAGCCGGCATGGCCATGGCCACGGTGACCGTGAGCAGCGGCGCGGTCATGGCGACTGCGGCGATCACGGGCACGGGCACGACCCCGGCCCAGCTTGCGATCATGACGCCGCCCACGCCGTTCGGTACGGTCACGATCGGCACGGAGAGCCTGCCGCAGACCATCACGATCTCGAACACCGGCGGCGCGGCGAGTGGCCTGCCGACGGTTCTTGCCACCGGCGATTTCGCCATCTCGATGAACACGTGTACCGCCGCGCTCCCAGCCATGACGGGCACGTGTACGGTGCGGGTGACATTCGGGCCTTCGGCGGCGGGGATTCGTAACGGAACCCTGACCGCGAGCGCAACGCCCGGTGGTCAAGTTGTCGTGTCGCTCTCGGGCGTCGGTGCCACTGTCGGGAATCTCACGATTTCGCCCACCCCATACGCCTTTGGCCCCGTCCCGGTGGGCGGCATGAGCATGGGGCAGATGTTTACGGTGCGTAACCCCGGCGGTTCGGCGGTCACCATGATAGCGATCGCAAAGGGCGGCGGCAACGCGCCTGACTTCGCGATTCAGATGGCGGGCAACACTTGCGCAACCCTGGCCATGGCAACCCTGCCCGCCCTGGG
>CAYSKR010000259.1:0-16685 GCA_964431675.1 uncultured Myxococcales bacterium | reverse complement strand
GATCCATGCTTGTTCCACACCGCGGACCGCAAGCGGCAAGATTTCCCTGGTCTGTCCAGCGATGACCACCCGCATGCGCCCCGCACCGGCATCGGTGATCTGCACGGTGCGCGGCGAAGCCCCGACGGAGATTCGATACGACCTAGCCTTCAATGAAGCTCTTGAGGCGCTTGCTCCGGGATGGGTGGCGTAGCTTGCGCAACGCCTTGGCCTCGATCTGGCGGATGCGTTCGCGCGTGACCTCGAAGTCCTGCCCCACTTCTTCGAGCGTGTGATCCGACTTTTCTCCGATGCCGAACCGCATCCGCAGCACTTTCTCTTCGCGCGGCGTCAGGGTCGCCAAGACCCGGCGCGTCTGCTCGGCCAGGTTCATCGAGATCACCGCGTCGGCCGGGGACACGATGCTCTTGTCCTCGATGAAATCGCCGAGGTGCGAATCCTCTTCCTCGCCGATTGGCGTTTCCAGCGAAATCGGCTCCTTGGCGATTTTGAGGACCTTGCGCACCTTGTCGAGCGGCAGCTCCATCTTTTCCGCGATCTCTTCCGGCGTCGGCTCACGGCCAAGATCCTGCACCAGGTAGCGGCTGGTGCGAATGAGCTTGTTGATGGTTTCGATCATGTGCACCGGGATGCGAATCGTCCGGGCCTGATCGGCGATGGCGCGCGTGATGGCTTGCCGGATCCACCACGTGGCGTAGGTCGAAAACTTGTACCCGCGGCGGTACTCGAACTTGTCGACCGCTTTCATCAAACCAATGTTGCCCTCCTGGATGAGGTCGAGAAACTGCAAGCCGCGGTTGGTGTACTTCTTGGCGATCGACACGACGAGGCGCAGGTTGGCCTCGACGAGTTCCGATTTTGCAATTTCCGCCTGGTGTTCGCCGTCCTCGATCTCCTTGACGGTCGCCCGCAGCACCATCTCGGACAGCTTGGTCTCGTCCTCGACCTTCTTGACCTTCTTCTCGGCGTTGATGACGACCCGCGCCAGATCTTCGAGCTCCTCGACGCGAATGCCCAGCTTCTTGGCGACTGCCTTTTGCCGCACCGGCGAGGTGCGCACCTCGCGCAAGGTTCGCTTGAGCTCGCGCAGCGACATGCCCGCCTTGCCCTCGCACTCCTCGATCTCGCGGTTCGCCACCTCGATCCGGGTGACGTACTCCTTGAGCTTGATGACGATGCGATCGATCTGCTTCTTGTTGAGCCGCAACTCTTGCAGCGCCTCGAACATCTCGTTCTTGAAGCCTGCGATCTGCGCCTGTCCACGCTTGCGTGTCGCCGGACTCGGGGACTTGGCGGACCAGCGCTCCTCGACCTTGAGCGCTTCCTTGTGGAAGCGGCGCACCCTCTCGATGACCTTGCACACCCGCTCGATGTGCCACTGCTCGTCGAACTCCGCGTCTTCTTCGTCCGCGTCCTTGACCACTTCCTTGACGCGGATCTTCGACTTGCGCAGCTTGTCGCCCAGTTCGAGCAGCTCTTCGATCGCGACCGAACAGTTGAGCACCACCTGAAGGACGCGCCGCTCGCCGTCCTCGATGCGTTTGGCGATCACGACCTCGCCCTCGCGGGTGAGCAACGACACCGATCCCATCTTGCGCAGGTACATGCGCACCGGATCGCCGGTCTTCGCGAGGTTGTCTTCCTCTTCCTCTTCCTCGGCCTCCTTTTTCTCCGGTGCCGCCGACGCACCTTCTTCCGCCTCCTCCGGTTCTTCGGGCCCACTCTTGTCTGGCGGCACCTTGACCTTCGACCCCGACTCGACGACTTCGATCCCCTCGCCGCCCAGCGTCGACAACCAGTCATCGATGGCCTCGGACGAGACGATGTTCTCCGGCATCGCGTCGTTGATCTCGTCGTAGGTCAAAAAGCCCTTGGCCTTCCCCTTGGTAATGAGATCGCGCTTTTTCTTGTCCGTGTCCTTGGTCGATCCCGCCTTGGCACCCGCCTTCTTCTTCGGCGGCATCTTGATCGCGGCATCTTCGTCGTCGTCGCGATCATCGGACAGGCTGTCTTCGGCGTCTTCAATCATGTGTTCACGGCCTTTGATGGGATTGCTGCAACCCTTGTTTCGTTCGAATTAGCTCAATCTCCCGCAAGGAAATGGCGCGCGCGGCGTCCTCGTCACCGCGGGCCAGTGCGTCCTTGTGCTGCCGCCCCATGGCGGATATTTCCGCCTCGATGCGGGATCTTTCAAGGCGAGCACACAGCGATGCCAGGGTGGCGGGGCCGCCCTGCACGGCATCGTACCGGCCCTCCATCAGCGCGGCGCTCACGGCCTCCCGGATATCTTCGGGCGCGGCGTCAAGCCACGCGGGCAGATCCGGCTTCAGACCGGCCCGCGTGTCTTCCACGGCGCGTCTGAACATCCGGCGCACGCCCGGGTCCACCAGCAGGTCGAGAATCCGGCTGGCATCGGGAGAGGCACCGAGCTCAGGGTGCGCGCAGAGCAGCAGCAAGCTGTCCAGCTCATCGCGCGCGGGAACGCGAGTGGCGGGCGTCGGCGCGGCCACGGCCACCGGCGACGGCGGAGCAGCGCTGGCCACCGGCTTGCGCGATCCCGCGCGCAGGACGCGGGCAACCTGATCGGGAGTCAACCCCAGCGTCACCGGCAAACGGCCGGCGTAAAGTTCACGCGCCGTCCGGTTCCGCACACCCTGAATGATGGGCACCGCCTGATCCAGCAAGAACAATCGTTCGGGAACCGTCCCGTCCACCGCCTTCTTTGACAGGTCATCGATGAACTGATCCACCGCCGGGCGGGCCTGCTCGATCAACAGACGCAGCGCCTTGACGCCTTCCTTGCGAACAAAGTCGTCGGGATCGACGCCCGCCGGCATGTGCGCGATGCGCCCGTCCACGTCCATGTCCACGAACATCGGGATCGCCTTGTGCGCCGCTCGCCTTCCCGCGTCGTCGCCGTCGAACACCACCACCAGGCGGCGGGCGATGCGCGCGAGTTGCGCGACCTGCTCGCTGGTCAGGGCCGTGCCCATCGGCGCCACCGCTTCGTCGATGCCAGCTTCGTGCAGGCTGAGCACATCGAAGTTGCCTTCGACCACCACCGCCGTGCCGCTCTTCCGGATGGCCTCGATGGCGAGCGGCAAGACGTAGAGCTGTTCCTTCTTGTGAAACAGCGGCGAGTCCGGCGAGTTGACGTACTTGCGATCCTTCGCGTCGGGGTCGAGCAAGCGCGACGAAAATCCGACCGGGCGCTTTTGCCGATCAAAGACCGGCAGCATCACCCGGTCGCGAAAAAAAGCGTAATGCCCGCGTTCGTTGGTCCCGACCAGGCCAACCCGCTCGGCCACGTCGATGGCCACGTCCTTGCTGGCGAGGTGACTTTGCAATGCGTTCCAACTTGCCGGCGCAAATCCAACGCGAAAGCGCGCGACTGTTTCGGGTGAAAGCCCCCGCCCCTGCACATAGGCCCGCGCCGCCGCGCCGCCGGGTGCCGCAAACTCGGCCTCAAAAAATGCCGTGGCGATCTCGACCGCACGCAGCATCTGGCCCCGTTCGGACTCCGCCGCCAGCTGCGCCTGCCGTTCGGCCGGGCTCATGCTCTTCTCCGGCAGGTCAACGCCCGCCGCCTGTGCCAGATCGCGCAGCACCTCGCCAAACGGCCGCTGCTCGAGCTTGGCCAGAAACCCAAACACGTCGCCCTTCTCGCCGCAGCCGAAACAGTGAAAAAACTGACGCTGTTCATGCACGTGGAACGATGGCGTCTTTTCACCGTGGAACGGACACAGGCCCCACCACGAGGCTGGGCCCTTGCGGCGCAATTCGACATGCCGCCGCACCACTTCGACCAAGTTCGTGCGTTCGCGAACTTGGTCTATTTTTTCCCGGGGAATCAAAGATTTTGGACCGCGCTGCGCCACAAAACGCGGGTGTCTAAATAGCTCACGACACGCCCCTGTCAAGGCGTAATGCACCGCCCCCACAGGGCCGTCGGCAGGTGCCCAAACACGAGGGCCCTGACCCTCGAACGGGCCCTACTCGCTGCCCTGCAACTGTGCCTCGTCGGCGCGCCGCATGATGATGAATTCGACGCGCCGGTTCTGGCTCCAGCAGATCTCGGTGTGCTGGTTGCAGATCGGCTTGGTCTCGCCGTAACCCTTGGCGCGCAGGCGCCCGGGCTCGACGTTGCGTTCCTCGAGCGCGCGCTGCACCGAATGGGCGCGCCGGTCGGTCAGATCCAGGTTGTGATCGTCGTTGCCACGCTCGTCGGCGTGGCCCTGAATCTCTATCTGCAAGAGCTGCGGGTTACCGTTGAGCGTCGCCGCGATCGCATCGAGCAACGGGAAGGAGATCGCTTTGATCTCGTCCCTGTCGGTCTCGAAGTAGATCTTGTCCAAAATCTCGAGCTTGCCGCGACGCACGATGACCCTGCCCTTGTCGGGGCAGCCGTCGTCATCGTCGACGCCGTTGTAAGTCTCGGGCTCGTTGGGGCACTTATCGTTGACGTCAAGAATGCGATCCTTGTCGGTGTCGGGATCCGGGCACCCATCCTTGTCCTCGAACCCGTCCTTGTCCTCGGGATCGTTCGGGCAGAGGTCGTCGACGTCGAGAATGCCGTCCTTGTCGTTGTCGGGATCCGGACAGCCGTCCTCGTCTTCGAACCCGTCCTTGTCTTCCGGATCATCCGGGCACTGGTCCACGTCGTCGGGAATCCCGTCACCGTCGCGATCGTTGCCCGCGTTGTCGGGGCAGCCGTCCTCGTCCTCGAATCCGTTCTTGGTTTCCGGCACGTTCGGGCACTTATCGTCCTCGTCGAGGATGCCTTCCTTGTCGTTGTCGGGATCCGGGCAGCCGTCCTCGTCCTCGAAGTCGTCAAAGTCCTCGGGATCGTCCGGGCACTGGTCCACGTCGTCCTTGTAGCCGTCGCGATCGCGATCACCGATCGATGGCTCGAAGATGATGCCCATGAAGGCGCGGCCGCCCTGCGCCGAACCATACGAGTGCAAGAGCGCAACCCCGCCACCGATCACGAAAAACGAATTGCGCGCCAGGTACAGCTTGATGCCGGCCAGTGCCTCCGCGTTGGGGCCGAGTGATCCACTCGGGAGCTGGCTCGATCCGATGGGCAGAAACGAGATCACTTCACCGACGATTTCGAAACGCTCGGGCACGACGCCGAACGCGGCGCCAAGGCCGGCGAGCAATTCGTTGCCCACCTTGATGCCGCGCCCCGTGTTGGCCGGCATCATCATCACGTTGTGGTCGAACGAGGCCGCGTCGTCGATGAACTGCGCCGGGGTGGTGCGCAGCCGCGCGCCCACGTTCAGCGCCATCTTGAAGCGCCCCGTCCGGCCAAACTCGGCGTCAACCACGGCGGCGGGCTGCAGGATCACTGCGCCCTCGCCGAAGAAGTGTTGCTTGTCGCCGGTGGGGACAATGATCGTCGGGATCACCGCCAGCCCCAGCTTGTTGCGACTGGCGTTCGACAGGCGCAGCTTGGGATGAATCATCAAGTCGCCTGGGCCCTGCGCGGCGAACTTGAAGTTCTGGTCGTCGTTGGTGGTCGTCGGCGAGCCAGGATCTTCCGGATCTCCCTTGCCCGACAGGATATTGACCGGCATGACGAAGCCAAGCTCGAAGCCAAACTGTCCCGACGCGAACAGACCCACCGCGGCTTGCAGCGACGGTGTCAGCAAGTTGTCGACGCGGAACTTGGAGCCGTTCGCTTCCAGCACCAGCGGATTGCGGGCCCAGGTCGCGACCAGGCCGAACGAAAAGTCCTTCGGCGCCAGGATCTGCGAACCGTTCAGGGTGATGTAGCCCTTGGTGTCCATCGCCGGACGGAATAGCTGCAGATCGACCGGCCCCTGTTTCAGCTCGGCGCGCGCGTCCGGTGCGACGAGCGCAGCCAGCATGGCAAGCAGGAGGCCGCCGGGAGAGAGTCTGCGCAGATTCATGGGTGGTCTCCGTGGTTTGGGCCAACTGTGCCCCGCGGGGCCGGAACAGCGGGTTCGCCGCGAAAACCTTTGTACCCCGGTGCCGTAGAATGTGTCAAAGCACCCAAGCACCCGCCGTTCTGAAAACAACGGCCACGCGGCCGTGGCATCATGCGCCCGTGAGGTTGCTCCTTGGAACCAGCCTGCGACCGGTCACCAACCAACCCGCCGCGGAAAGCGACACGCCGCGGGGACCGCGCCTGTGCGCCGAACGGGGCTTTGACGGGCTGGCCATCGATGGCGGATTTTGCCTGGAACAGGTGCCTTTCCTGGCCACTGCCGCGGCCCGCATCGGGGTGCGAATTGGCGCGATGTTCGTGCCGTTTCCCCTGGCTCCACTGGCCGAGGACAAGCGACTCCCGCATCTATGCGCGCACGACGATGGGGAGGAGCGGCACGCCGCCGTCGGCCTTGCACGCAAGATCATCGAGGCGGGTCGCCACCTCGGGATCCCATTGTTTGCCATCGACTTCGGCTCTCCTCGGCTAGCGGTTCCCGAGGCAGACCTGCGCCGGCGCTTCGCGTGCGCCGAGATGGACGAAGGTGATCCGGGGGACCGGGTACTGAAAAAGGCGCTTGCCGACCGCAAGGAAAAAGACGAACGCATCTTTGATGCTTGCCGATCTGCGCTCGAAGCACTGATTGAAACCGCCGTGATCACGGATTCGCGCCTGGCGCTGCAGATCGCTGGAACGCCATGGCGAGCCCCCGGCCCGCGGCAAGCCCTGGCGTTATTGCGCGAGTTCTCCGGCGCGCCGATCGGCCTGGTGTTCTCCCCCGCCCGGCTGCACACCCTCGAATCACTTGGCCTGGGCGTGTCCGCCGCCCGACAGCGCGAGCTGCGCGCCGCCGCCATCCTGGTACACGCAACCGACGCGGTCGGCATCGACGACGCCTTCTTGCCCGGCCTTGGCGAAGCCAGCCTCAGCGACCTTTTGAACCTTCCCCGGGACATTCCCGTGGTTATCTCTGGCCGTCCGAGTTCCAGCGACGCCGAGATCGCCACCGCCGCAGCGGTCATCCGCGATTTCGGACGACCTGGTCTTGGGGGCTAGGCGCGGCAAGAGCGACCTGTATACTCGCGCGCCGATCGGAACCATGAGCGCGGACATTCCCAAGGATCAGGGCCGATGGATGGCGCTCGCGGCTGCATTCCTCGGCTGGATGTTCGACGGCCTGGAAATGGGGCTTTTCCCGCTGGCCGGGCGCTCCGCGCTGCGCGAGCTGATGTCGGGCGAGATTGTCGGCCAGGATCCCGACAAGGTGGTGGGCATGTGGTTCGGACGGATCATCGCCCTGTTTCTGGTCGGTGCCGGCCTCGGCGGCGTCGGTTTTGGATGGCTTGGAGATCGCCTCGGGCGGGTCCGCGCCATGGTGCTCGCGGTCCTCACGTACTCATTGATGTCCGGCCTGTGCGCGTTCGTGACAGCACCGTGGCAACTCGGCGCGCTGCGTTTCCTGGCGTCCCTGGGCATGGGCGGCGAATGGGCGCTGGGCGTGGCCCTGGTGATGGAAGTTTGGCCGTCGAAATCGCGGCCCTTCATGGCTGGGCTCATCGGAGCCGCCGCCAACGTCGGGTTTCTGCTGATTGGATTCGTCGGCCTGGGGCTGTCCAACTTCGTCGGCGTCCTGGGGCAAAGCGCCGAGGTGCTGCTGCCCAAGGAGTGGGTGCAGCTGCTGTTGCGCAACGACGGCTGGCGCCTGCTGTTCCTGCTGGGCGCGCTGCCGGCATTCCTGACGCTGGCGCTCTCGCTGTTTGTTCCGGAATCCGAAAAGTGGAAGCACGCATCTACCCACGGCCCCAAGGTACGTGTCGCCGACATCTTCGCGCCGGGCCTGGCGAGCAAAACGTTCATTGGCCTCGCGCTGGCAGCGCTGGCACTCCTCGGCACCTGGGGTTCGGTGCAATGGATACCGCCGTGGGCCGCCAAGATGGCCCACTCGCAAAACGCCGCTGCGTGGACGCAGATCTGCATGGCAGCGGGCGCCATCATCGGATCCATCGTCGTCGCGCTTCTCGCCGAACGCTTCACCCGCCGAGCCTCGTACCTTGGCCTCGCAATCGCGACCCTGGTGGTGTGTCAGTGGTTGTTTCGCAGCAGCCCGCCATACGGCGGAACTTTCCTGTGGCTCGCCTTTGCCGCCAACGGACTGTCGGCCGGTTTCTACGGCTGGCTGCCCCTGTACCTGCCCGAGCTTTTCCCCACCCGCGTGCGCGCCACCGCGACCGGATTCGCCTTCAACTCGGGCCGCTTCATTGCCGCGGGCGGCACACTCGGCAGCGGGGCGCTGCTGGCGTCCTTCGATGGCGACTATCCGCGCATGGCCGGAACCATTAGCCTCATCTACCTGCTCGGCCCGGTGATCATCTGGTTCGGCCCTGAAACCAAGGGCCGCCCGCTACCTGAATAAAGACGTATCCACTCGTGGCTTTCAAAGTTCTGTTCACGTCCGCCGAAGTGGCGCCCTTCAAGAAATCGGGCGGGCTGGGTGACGTGGCGGGCTCGCTGCCGAAGGCGCTTGCTCGCCGCGGACTCGACGTGCGCGTCGTGATGCCACTTTATCAAGGACTTCCCTGGGACGATCTCGAACCGCTCGATGGCGTCCTGGAAGTGCCGATGTACTTTGGTCGCGCGCACGCGGCGGTCCGGCTCGGCCATCTGCCCGGCAGCGATGTGCGCGTCTACTTTATTGACCATCGCCACTACTTTGACCGGCCAAATCTGTACGGCCCGCCGGGCGAAGGCTACCCCGACAACCTCGAGCGTTTCGTGTTCCTGTCGCGGGCGACCCTGGAGCTTGCGTGCGCTCTCGGGTTCACGCCCGACGTCGTTCATGCCAACGACTGGCAGACTGCCCTTGCCCCCCTGTTGCTTGGCGTGGGGGCCGCAGCCAAGCCCCTTGCCAACACGGCGAGCGTGTACACGATCCACAACCTCGCCTACCAGGGCGACTGGGATCCGGGCGCGATGTTCGTCACCGGCCTCGCTGCCGAGCACTACAACAGCCACGAACTCGAACACTTCGGGCGCGGCAACCTCACCAAGGGTGCGATCCGCCACGCGACGTTGCTCTCCACGGTCAGCCCAACGTATGCGCGTGAGATTCAGACTTCCGACCTGGGCTGCGGTCTGGACGGGGAACTCGCGATGCGTGGGGCCGATCTGCGCGGCATCCTCAATGGCATCGACACCGATGCGTGGAATCCAGCGACGGACGTGTACCTCCCCGCCCGCTACGACGCCGAGCACATGGAGGGCAAGGCGAAGTGCAAGGCCGCCCTGCAGCGCGAGCTCGGCCTCGCCCCGCGCCCCGACGTGCCGCTGTTCGGGATGGTGGGAAGGCTCGCGCCACAAAAAGGAGTGGACATCCTCGCCCACGCACTCGAACGCATCTTGTCGTGGGACGTGCAGGTCGTGCTGCTCGGCAGCGGAGATCCGCAGGCCGAGCGAGAGTTCGCCGCCCTGTCGGCCGCGCGGCCGGACAAGTTCCGCGCAACCCTTGGATTCCAGGATCCGCTGGCCCACCGCATTGAAGCCGGGTCGGACTTTTTTCTCATGCCGTCGCGCTTTGAGCCGTGCGGCCTCAACCAGATGTACAGCATGCGCTACGGCACGCTGCCCATCGTCCGCGCGACCGGGGGCCTGGCCGACACCGTGCAGAACTTCGACGAACGCTCGGGTCAAGGCACAGGTTTTGTGTTCCATGATCTGACGGCGGGCGCGTTCGCCGACACCGTCGGGTGGGCGGCAGCGACATTCGCGCACCGCAAACCGGCATTCGCGCAACTGCGGCAGCAGGCCATGGCGAAAGACTTTTCCTGGGCGCGGGCGGCCGATGCCTACGAGCACCTTTACCTTGAAGCCTACGAGCGCCAACGGCACCATCCTTACCGGGGGTAGCCGTGCCAGGTTCGAGCGACGCAGCACACCGCAACTTGCTGTGGCCGCGCGCCGCCGCAGGATTGTCTGCCGCCGTGGTCGTGGCCAGCGTTGCCTACACGCTGTGGCGGGCGCTCACGCTGACGGTGGACTACTTCGATGCGTTCGAATACCTGACGAACGCATGGCGCCTCATCGACGCGCGTGCCGATTACAGCACGATTCGCGCGCCGCTGCTGGCGCTGGTCGAAGCTCCGATCGTGGCGCTCGCGCGCAGGGCGGGTCCAGCGAGCGGCGCGCTGCTGTGGGCTCCCCACCTGCTGGCCGCAGCCATGTCCCTGGCGACGGCGGCAGGAGTGTACTGGATCTTGCGACGGCGTTTCGATGCAACGCTGGCGTTGCTCGGCCTCGCTTTGTTCATGAGCACCCGGTACTTCGTGCGCTACGGGGCGATGGCGCTATCAGATCTGCCGGCCACCGGACTGCTGGTGTTGGCCATGGGCCTGCACGCCCGGGCCTGGGAGCAACGCAGTCTCGGCGCCTACGCCGCGACGGGGGTCGCCACCGCAGCGGCCGTCGCGATGCGCTACCCCGCCGGTCTCGCGCTGCCCGCCCTGTTCGCCAGCGAGTTCCTGCACGCCTTCTCGGTCGCCACACTAAGGCGCATGGGTTGGCGCATTGACTGGCGCCGCTGGCTGGGCCTGGCGGTGGCCTTCGCGACGGCGGCTGGAACTGGCCTCGCGATCATGGCGACGACGTACCGCCTCGTGTTCGGGGCGAACGCCCGCCGCGAACTCGCAGCGCTGAGCCTGCGGCGCATCTTGGGCGTCGCGGTGGCGCTGCCGGGAGAATCCCGCCTCGATTACCTGTCGTTCGCGCGCTCGATGCTGTCGCTGCCGCTGCTGCTGTTGATTGGTGCCGGAATGGCGTTTGCCATCGCGCGCCCGCAGCGCCGGGACGCGCCGTTCTGGGCGTGGGGCATCGTCATGACCGGCGGCATCCCGTACTTCATGGTACACACCGAGGCGCGCTACTTCCTTCCCGCCGTGCCGCCCTTGACCTATTTTGCCCTGCGGGCCGTGGAGGCCGTGTGGTCGTTTACGCCCCAGCGCTGGGTGCCACGGTTCGGGGTTGGCGCGCTGTGCCTGATGTCGGTTGGCAACGGCCTCGCGCAAGCACGCGCCGATCAGGATCCTTTTTTCACCGCCGGCATCCAGCGCCGTGCCGTCCAGCGCCTGCTTTCAGCGCGCCGCGACCAGGGGCGCGTCTTCGTCATGGGGGGCTGGCACACACTTGGGCCCGCCGATCCTGGCCCGGTTCCGCAGGACGAATTCTGGAACACATTCCACCTCGGCCCGCGCGCCATCGGATATCTGGCCAGCACGCCGATTGCGCGCTGGCCCGGTGGCAACACACCATGGTCCGCGATGGGGCTGGCGCTTGCCCGGAACGCTCGCGATGGCGACGCCATCCTCCGTCTTGACGATCAATACATCGTCACGGCCACGTTCAAGGGCTGGGGCCACCAGCCGATGCAGTGGTGGAGCATTCGACGCATCGACCTGCGGCACCAGCCGGATTCTGCGCGTTTGACGTCGCCTGATGGAAGCATCGAGGTGCGTCTTGATGACGCAACCCCAGACACGCTGTTGCCGCAGCAGAGCCTCGGCACCTATTGGGCATTCGTCACCACACGTTCCAACCCCGAACTCAAAAGCGTGGGCGAGCGGACATTCACCAGCGGCGTGCCGGTGCGCATCGGCCCAGAAGCTGGTGGTGCCGCGACCCTCGGCACCGATCTGGACCAGGTCGTCCTGATTCGCGTCGACGTCGTGCCCGCCACCTGAACCGCGACGTCACGTGTAGACTCGCTCACCCATGTGCGGCATCGTCGGCCTCATCGATCCCTCGGGCGGACCCGTGGACAGGGACGCGCTCGCCCGGATGACCGCCGCGCTCACGCCGCGCGGCCCCGATGGTGAAGGGTTCTGGCATGGCCCCGGGGTCGGCCTCGGCCACCGGCGGCTCGCGGTCATCGACCTGTCGCATGCCGCCGACCAGCCCATGGGCAACGAGGACGGTTCGGTGCAGGTGGTGTTCAACGGTGAGATCTACAACTTCGCCGATCTGAGGGCCGAACTTTTGGGCCACGGCCACACGTTCAAGTCCCGCAGCGACACCGAAGTGATCGTCCACGGCTACGAAACGTGGGGCGACGCCGTGGTCGACAGGATCGACGGCATGTTTGCGTTTGGCCTTTGGGACACGCGCCGCCGCAGGTTCCTGGCGGCCCGTGACCGCATGGGGAAAAAGCCCTTCTACTTCGCGCAGCTGGCACGGCCAGGCGCGCCACCGCTGTTTGCGTTTGCCTCGGAGCTCAAAGCCCTGCGTGAAGCGCCGGGTTTCAGCCGCCGAGTGGATCCCGCTGCCCTCGCCGCGTACTTCACCTTCGAGTACGTGCCGCCACCGCGCACCATCTTTGCCGGTGCGTCGAAGTTGGATGCGGCGCAACGGCTGGTGCTGGAACTTGGTGACCAGCCCTACGCCACGCCCAGCATCGACCGATATTGGGATCTGCCATTTCCGAAGCAGCACGTGCGGTGGCGCGAAGAAGACGCGGCCCTTGAGTTGTTGACGTTGTTGCGCCGCGCGGTCGAGCGACGCCTGGTGGCCGACGTGCCGCTCGGCGTGTTTCTGTCGGGCGGAATTGACTCGTCGGCGGTGGCCGCGCTCATGGCTGAAATTGCGGGTGCGGATCGAGTCAAGACGTTCTCGATGGGCTTCTCCGATGCATCGTTTGACGAAACCACGCACGCGCGCGCGGTGGCCAAGTACCTTGGCACCGACCACGCAGAGGAGCGCCTCGATGCCCGCGCCATGATCGAGGCGCTACCGTCGGTGGCTCGATTTCTCGACGAGCCGCTCGCCGACGCATCGATCGTGCCGACATTCTTGCTGTCCCGCTTCACCCGGAAACACGTGACCGTCGCCCTCGGGGGCGATGGCGGCGACGAACTCTTCTCCGGCTACCCCACCTTCAAGGCGGACCTGGCGGCACGTTTGTTCTTCGATCACCTGCCGCGCGCGGCAACCGCTCTGGCCCGCCACGTCGTCAATCGCTTGCCTGCTCGTACGGGATACTTCAGCCTCGACTTCGCGGCGCACCAGTTCCTGCGCGGCGGGGAAACGCCGGGCCCGCGCCGCCACCAGCGCTGGCTGGCGTCGTTCCTCCCCGAGGAACTCGATGGGTTGTTGTTGCCGGACGTGCGCGCCCTTGCGGATGGCGATCCCCTGGTCGCGCTTGATGCACGCTCCGACGTGACGCTCGCGCGCGAGCCCGCCGATCGTCTGATGGACTTCTACGCCCGCTTTTACCTGCCCGGCGACGTCAACGTGAAGGTGGATCGCGCAGCAGGCGCGGTTGGCCTCGAAGTGCGCGCCCCGTTCCTGGACACCGACCTCGTCACCTTCGCCTGCCAGCTTCCGCCGAACCTCCGCCTGCGCGGCTTGACCACCAAGTACATCCTCAAGCGCGCGCTGCGCGGGCGCCTGCCCGACGAGATCCTCGACCGCAAGAAGCAAGGCTTCGGTGTCCCCGTCGCCCGCTGGATGCGCGAGGAACTGTCCGGCGCGCTCCGCGACGAGCTCGCGCCCGACAAGCTGCGGCGCGAAGGCTTCCTCAATCCAGCGGCCGTCGGCACCTTGATGGACGATCACATGAGTGGCCGGCGCGACCGGCGCAAGGCGTTGTGGACGTTGTTCACGTTCGAGCGCTGGCTGGGCGAGTGGGGTTCATCCTGACCGATTCGAGCAACCGCTCACCCTGAGCGTGCGCGATGGCACCTGGGGCCAGGCCCGCAAGCCGCTGCGTCGCGCGGTTCCCAAACGTCGCCATGATTGCGTTTAGTATTACCAAATGACATTATCGCTGCATGTGGAAACGGCGCTACTGGATCGACCGGGTCGAATCGGCCTGGAATCGCCGCACCGTCATCTGGCTGCAAGGCGTTCGCCGGGCAGGAAAGACCGTCCTCGCGCGATCGCTCGACGACGTCGAGGTTTTCGACTGCGAGCTGCCGCGGATTCGCCAGCGGATTTCCGACCCGGAGGCCTTCCTGCACGACGTGGCGGGCAAGCGCATTGTTCTCGACGAAATCCATCGCCTCGCCAATCCGTCCGAGCTGCTCAAGATCGCCGCCGATCACCACCCCAACGTCAAGGTGCTGGCCACCGGTTCTTCCGTGCTGGGTGCTTCGGCGCGGTTCCGCGATACGTTGACCGGACGAAAAGAAGAGCTGTGGCTGACGCCGATGACGTCAGAAGATCTCGTCGACTTCGAACGCAACAACCTGCGCCACCGCCTGCAACGCGGCGGCTTGCCACCTTTTTTCGTCGCCCCGACCCTCCCGGAGCGGGACTTCCAGGAATGGGTCGATTCCTACTGGGCCAAGGACGTCCTTGAACTGTTTCGCCTTGAGCGACGCGCCTCCTTCCAGCGCTTCTTCGAACTTCTCATGGCACAAAGCGGAGGAATGTTCGAAGCGACACGCTTCGCGGGCCCCTGCGAAGTCAGTCGCAGCACCATCAACAACTACCTGGCGGTTCTCGAGCAAACCTTCGTCGTTCACGTCCTTCGGCCCTACGCTTCCAACCCGGCGCGAGAAATCGTGGCGGCGCCCAAGGTTTATGGATTCGACACGGGATTCGTCGCTTACCACCGCGGCTGGAACGACCTTCGAACCGACGATCTCGGATCCTTGTGGGAGCACTTTGTCCTCAACGAGATGCACGCGCATCTGCAAACCAGGCGCATCCGCTACTGGCGCAGCAAGCAGGGTGCCGAGGTGGATTTCGTCCTCGTACCGCGGCGCGGACATCCGATCGCCATCGAGTGCCAATGGAAGTCCTCGGGTGCAGACAGGTCGGGACTTGAAGCATTTCGCAAACTTCACCCCAAAGGTGACAATTTTATCGTCGCTGCGGACGTCGACAGACCGCAGACGCGCACCCGTGGCAACGTCACCGTCCGCCTGGTTGGTCTGCGCCACCTTCTCGCAGCTCTCGCGCCGTTCGAGCGCATGGCCCTCGCCGACTGAAGCCTGCCCGTAACCGTTGGCGCTTCCACCGTCCGGTTTCGTGGTAAGGCTCCCGGCATGAGCCGAATTCACCGTTCGCTGCCCGGCAAGGGCACCCGCATCGGAGTCGCCTTCTCCGGTGGTCTCGACACGCGCTGCGCCGTGGCCTGGTTCGCGCGCAGTGGCCTCGAGGTCTACTGCTACACCGCCGACCTCGCCCAACCCGACGAGGAGAACACCAACGACATCCCACCCGTGGCACTGCAGCACGGCGCGAAAAAAGCGCGGCTGGTCGACTGCCGCGAGGCGCTCGTGCGCGAGGGCCTCATCGCGATCCAGTGTGGCGCGTTCCACCTGCAGACCGCCGGACGCAAGTACTACAACACCACGCCGCTTGGCCGAGCGGTGACGACGACCGCCATCATCCGCGCGATGAAAGAGGATGACGTCCACATCTTCAGCGACGGCAGCACCCACAAGGGCAACGACATCCAGCGCTTCTACCGCTACGGCATCCTGACCAACCCCGAGCTCACCATCTACAAGCCGTGGCTCGACCGCGTGTTCGTCGAACGCTTCGGCGGTCGCAAGGAAATGAGCGAGTACTTGAGCAGCCTCGCCCTGCCCTACCGCATGGGCACCGAGAAGGCCTACAGCACCGACGCCAACTGCCTCGGTGCAACCCACGAAGCAAAGGATCTCGAGCACCTCGACAAGGGCCAGCGCATCGTCAACCCGATCATGGGCGTCGCGCACTGGAAGCCCGACGTTGCCGTGAAACCCGAAGAAGTCACGGTCGCGTTTGAACAGGGCTGGCCGGTCAGTCTCAACGGCAAGCGCTTCGCATCCCGCCTCGATCTGTTCCTTGCCTGCAACGATCTCGGCGGTCGGCACGGCCTCGGCATGAGCGACCAGATCGAAAACCGCGTCATCGACGCCAAGAGCCGGGGCCTGTACGAGGCGCCGGGCATGGCGCTGTTGCACCTCGCTTACGAGCGCCTGCTGTCGGCGATCCACAACGAGAACACCACCGAGCAGTACGCGAACCTCGGTCGTCGCCTCGGCCGCCTCCTGTACGAAGGCAAGTGGTTCGATCCCGAAGCCATGATGCTCAAGGACGCGCTGACCCACTGGGTGGCCCCGTCCATCACCGGCCAGGTTACCCTCGAACTGCGCCGCGGCGAGGACTACACCATCGTCGACACGCGCGCGCCGCACATGGCCTACGATCCCGAGAAACTCAGCATGGAAAAGGTCGAGAGCGCCTTCGGCCCCGAGGATCGCATCGGCGCGCTTGAAATGCAGAGCCTCAGCGTCACCGACAACCGCGCCTTCCTGGTCAACTACCTCGAAACGATTCGACGGCTGCCCGCATCGGGCTCGGCCGGCGAGCTTGCCGAAGTCCTCGCCGAGGACAAGCAAGCCAAGAAGTAGTGCGCCCGTCTGGGCTCAAAGACCACTTGCACTTGCATGGCGGGAACTGTAGGTTGCCGTGGTTGTAGACCACTTACCGCTTCGCAAAGGAGACTCGCCAATGAAAGCTCAATATTTGATGGGCGACTACTCGTACACCGTATATGCGCTCAACACCGCGACACTGGCCGGTGCGAACGGCATGACGGCGGCCGCAGTCTTGCCCCTGGTGCAAGCCGCCGCAATCGCGCACGGCACCCTGACCTTCAAAGTCACCGGACAGTAGACACTGTCCACACGGACGCGCCGAGGCCAGGCGAGACTGATGCCACGGCGTCTTACCACCCGGTTGCTCGGACGGC
>CAYSKR010000258.1:0-17494 GCA_964431675.1 uncultured Myxococcales bacterium | reverse complement strand
TGCTACGGCTCTCCTGCTCGATGGATCGAGAAGCGCACGTGCCGCGCTTCAAGCAGATCGCCCATGGCGAGCTGCAACTCCGACACGAAGGTTTCGTGCTGGATGAGCGCGTCGAGTTCGGCCTGGCGCGCGCGCTGCAACTCGTCCTGGCGGGTGGAGATCTTGAAATTGTCCGACAAACCGTTGATGAAACGGCGTTGTTCGACATCCAGGCTGCGTTCTGACAACTCGCGTGAGCGGGCCGCCGCGAGCACTTTCCGGTCGACCGTCTCGATGTCGCGCACGGCCAGGCGGACTTCGCTGCGAATATTCATTTCCGTCCGCTCGCGGCTGATCCCGTTCCCGCGCAAAACGGACTCCCACCCGCGAATACGAGCACGGGCAGCCATGCCGAGCGGAGACCACGAAAACGTCGCGCCGATGCTCACGGCCCTGCCCTCAAGCCGCGAGAGCTGATCGAACGCCGGAACAAATGTTTCGTCCTGGCCGACCGTCTGATAGCGGGCATTCAGATCCAGCGAGGGGAGGCGCGCGTTGCGCAATACCTCCTGTTGCAGCGCGAACTGTTTGAGCTCAATCTGGTTCATCTTGAGCTCCGGGCGCGCGGCCAGGGCGTGCTCGATGGCTGGACCGAGCGCGACCCGCAGCGGCAGAAAACTGGGCGTATCGCTGGGTAAGATGGGCCGGTCCCAATCCTCCGCAGGTAGGTTGAGACGGGCCCGCAGGCCGTCCATCGCTTGATCGACGGCAGCGTCGGCCTGGACCAGGAGGAGTTCACTGCGCGCCAGGGCCGACTCGGCGCTGATGAGATCGGAGCCTGGGCTGGTACCCGCGGTGATCAGGCGCTGGGTCACGACAAGCTGCTTGCGTGCACTGTCGAGGGCCCCGGTCGAGACTTCGTAGGACTTGATGGCTCGAACCACGGTCCAGTAAGAATTTTCGGTATCGTTGACGACGTTCATCGCCCGCAGGCGAGCCTGCTGCAGCGCCGCCTCGCTCGCGAAGCGAGCCCCGAGTAGTTGCGCAAGCTGGACGTGACCATTGAGCGACAGGCCACGGAGAAGCGGTTGCGACAGGTCCACGTTGAAGGACGTCCGGACGATCTTCGGGAGAACCGCGGTGCCCAGCGTGCTGGCCTGTAGGACGCTGGAAAAACTCAAGCCGAGACTACCGCCCAAGGGAAGTGGCTGGCGCAGACCCAGGCGCCACGTGTCATCCTTGAATGTCGGCACGTCGCCGACTCGTCCCTCCTGTTTGGTCTCGGGCGGACGGCGAGCGTCCAGATGGCTGATGTTGCCGTCCAGCGTCGGCTCGAATCTTCCCATTTCCTCGTCGATGCGAATCGCGGCGCGCGTTGCGTTCTCGCGTTCAAAGTTGAGATCGAGATTGCGCCGCATGGCCGTTTGTATTGCCTGCGCAATGGTCATGCGGATCGCCCGGGTCATGTCCCGGCCCGGTGGTAGCGTGGGCGCCTGCCGGATGTACTCGGGCGTGATGTAGGGAACGGGCGTCTCGGCGAGCTGCGCCCGCGCGGGCGAAACCCAGGGCAGGAACAGCCACGGGGCCAAGACGGACAGGATGGACAGGATGGACAGTGTCGGCGTCTTCATCGAGCGGTCCTGGGTTACTGGTGTTGCAAGGCTTCGATCGGGTCGAGCACGCTGGCGCGAATTGCAGGATAGATTCCGGACGCCAGTCCGACCGCGCCCGACACTCCGGTCGACAAGATGATGGCGATGGGGGTGACGACGGTGGGCCAGCCCGCGTAGGTTGCCACGGCGTGCGAGATGCCGATGCCGAGCAGGACGCCGCTCGCACCTCCGAAGGCCGAGACCAGGATTGATTCGGCGAGGAACTGGAAACGAATGTCCCGGCGCAGCGCACCCACCGCGCGCCGCACACCGATCTCGCGCGTTTGTTCGAACACCGACGCCAGCATGATGTTCATGATGCCGATGCCGCCGACCAGCAGCGAGATGCCCGCGATGCAGCCCATGACGATGCTGAAGATGCGCTGGGTCTCGCGGCTCTGGGCCAGCAGCGCTTCGGGCACGACGATCTCGTAGTCCTCGACCGCGCCATGAAGCTGCTTGAGCAAACCCTTGGTGATCGCGGCGCTCTCGTGCGGCGAAACCTGGCCGTCGAGCTGCACCACGATCTCGGCCAGTGGCGATTCGAGCGGATCGCGATCGAACTTCGTCAGCAGCGTCGGCAGCGGGAGGTAGATGGCTTGATCGTTTCCGTCCCCCGCCGCGCCCGGTAACCCTGCATCCCCCTGCCCCGACTCGCCGACCAGCACGCCCACCACCCCGACCCAGACGTCGTTGATCTTGATCGCCTGGCCGATGGCCCCAGTGGTGGCAAACAGGTCGCGCCGGACGCCTGCACCGATCACGCACACCTGTGCATGGGTGTCGTCGTCACGTTGATCGAAGAACCGCCCTTCCTCGACCTCCACCTTCACCGTTTCTGGATGCTGGTGCGTCACGCCCCAGACCTTCGCCTCGGTCTTGAATCCGCCACCGATGATCTTGTAGGCATCGATTTTCGCCTTGGGTGCCACCAGTGCGACGTGGGGCACCGCGTCGGCGATGGCCCTGGCGTCGCGCATCGTCAAGCCCATCGACTTCTTGCGCAACTCGGCCAGTTCGGCGGGCGGAATGGTCCGGGCGCGGATGAGGACGTTGTTCACACCCAGGCGCTCGATCATCTCCAGCGCGCGGCGTTCGGCACCGGCTCCGATGGCGAGCATGGAAATGACGGCGGCCACGCCGAACATCATTCCCAGGGTCGAAAGCCCCGTGCGCAGGCGGCGCGACGACAGGTTCTCGACCGCGAAAAGAAGTGCGTCTCCGGTGCGCATGGCCTAACGCTCCTTGGTCCCCTTGGTGGCAGGAGCCAGGATATTTTCAACCGCCTGGCCTGGATCACGCAGCGCTACCACGTCGCCTTCGTTCAATCCTGATTCGATCACGACCAGACCCGCGGTCGACGTACCAAGCTTCACAGAAACCACCGAGAACCCCGCTGTATCGCGTCGGTAAACCGCCCACTTGCCATCCTTGTCGAACAGCGCAGGCCGCGGCATCACGAGTGCTTGCCGTTGATCCAGCAGCAGCTTGGCGCGGACGCGCTGGCCCGGTTTCATGACGTCGTGCTCAACGCGGTCGATCGTGAGCGTGACGCCGAAGTACTGCGTGGGAGACTTCGCCTGGCGCCGGGTCGCGATTTTCTGAATCTCCTTGATGGCACCGCCCCAGACGCGGCCAGGCAGGGATTCGAGAACAATTTCTGCTTTCTTGCCCTTGGCCAGGCCGGCCGCTTCGGCCTCCAGAACGAAAACCTCCGCCTCCAGCTTCTCGACCAGGGGAATCTCGGCGATCTTTTGCCGGTTGAAAACTTGATCTCCTGCCTGGAATGGCGTGCCAAAATAGCTGCGGGCAATGATCAGCACCCCGTCGTGGGGCGCGCGAAGCTCCAGGTTCTTGAGGCCCTTTTTCGCCCGCTTTATCTGCTCTTGCACTTTCGCGATCGCGACGTCCTGGATGCGGAGCTTGCGCTGCGAAACCTGGCCGTCCACGATCTGAGCGTTCTGCGCGTGACTTGCGGTTGCGCCTTGCAAGGTCTCGTCGATCTCGCCTTCGACGATGTCGTCGCGCGAGTAAAGCTCGGGATCCTTGCGGGCAAACGTGCGCCCGAGTGCCAGATCGCGATCGGCCGCTTGCCGCGTGCGCCGCCGATCGCTCCTCGCCTGCGCGACCAGAAGCGCCTCCTTGCTTTTCTTGGTCAAGGCCGAGGTGCGATCATCCTGAGCGTCGGCCAGTCGCGATCGCAGATCGACGTCAGCAAAACGCGCCACGACGTCTCCCGTCTTCACGCGCGTGCCATCCGCAGCAATCCATTCAAGCCGCTGTTCGCCCTCTGCATCCACCGGCGAGATCGCGGTGGACTTTTCGGCCTTGAGGTATCCGTCCGCGTCCACCGTGCGGGCAAAGGCCGTCCGCCTCACCTCCACGATCGGGACGCCGGACACCTGGCCTTTCCTGCCGCAGCACGGCAGGGCCAACAGGGTGATGGCGCAGGTCATGCCCAACACCGCCCTGGTCATGGCGCTCCCATGCGGGGGCCGCCCGGTCGGCTCTTTGTCGGCGCACCATCGACGGCGATGCGATCACCGTCCGTGACGCCCGCAAGAATCTCAACTGCGTCCCGACTGCGCCGACCGAGTTTCACCGGAGTTGCGATGGCCCCTCGCCCCGCCATCCGCTCGACCATCGGGCCACGCACCGTGCTGCGGAGCGCCGTGATCGGGATCTGCAGAACATTCGGAATACGGTCCAGCTCGATCCGCCCACGAAACCGCATCCCTGGACGCATGATCGCAGCATCCGTCTTTTCCAGTGCAAGTTCGATCTTCGCAACCTTGACCCGCGATTCGGGTGATTCCGTACGAACCATGGTGTCGATGCGCCCAACGATGCCGGCGTACTCGACATCCGGGTGCGACTCGAGCCGCAGAGCCACACGCTGCCCCTTGCGGACCTTGCTGGCGTCGACTTCGTCGACCTGGCCTTGAGCCGCCATTCGGTCGAGGGATGCGATCTCGAACGCGTTCTCCTGACCCCACACTTGATCGCCGACCTTCTTCTTTTCGCCCCGCCAGCCTTCCTTGTAAACGACGGTGCCGGCGCGGCGCGCCTTGACCGACATGGCAACGATCGCTTCGCGCACCTCCTTGACCCTGCTTTGCGCGCGATCGAGGCGTTCTTTGAACCCCGCGAGTTGCGCCGCCTCCCGTCGGCGGTTGGTGCCGTCTTTGGTTTTGCGATACGCAACTTCCTGCTGCGACAGTGTACGATCCAGCGCGGACTCGCGCGACGTCAGCTCCGCCGTGATATCGGCCGGCTTGTCCGCCTTCAGACCTTTTTTTCGCTCATTGGCCTCGGCCTTTTCCAGCTCCAGCCGATCATTGAGCCGGGCCAGATTGGCTTCCGCCTGCGTCCTGCCGAGTTCCGCGGACACCGTGGCGACCTCATTTTCGTAGTCGCGCAGGCGCTTTTCCAGTTCCGATGTGTCGAACGCGATGACCTCGGTGCCCGCTTGCAATGTCGCCCCTTCCGGGGCCAGGCGCGTGATCTTGAAATTCCCGACGAAGCGCCCTGATGGCGGATGAACCGACTCGGAATCAAGCGCTTTCAATGCACCGGTCATCTCGACGTCGATAACGAGATCCTGGCGCTTGACCTCCATGACCCGCGCTGGCGCAGAAGCGGCATCCCCGCAGCCTGATGCGATCAGGAGAGCAGCGACGCCCGCAAGACCATGGTCCTTGGTCATGAAGAACGACCTGGCTTCATGACCGGTGCGGCCAGCGCCGTTCCCTCGGGAGGCCCCTTCGCAACCACGCACTCTTGTGGCGCGCAAAACTCCAGCTCAACCGGCTCGTCGCGCCCGCTGGCAAGACGCGCAAAGGTCTTTCCGGCGACCGTTCGCAGCGCCGTCCGCGGGACCACCAGCGCATGATCGGCCCGGCGCCGGATCACCTCCACCCGCACGGACATCCCCGGCAGCATCGGATCGGGACCCTGGTCCGGCAGGGCAACCAACACATCGAACACCTTGCGGATGCTTTCCCTGGCATCCGGGTGAGCCACCGGGCTGATGCTCACGAGGGTGGCCGCCAGCCGATGATCGGGATAGCTGTCGAGCACGCATTCTGCCTTCATTCCCGCCCGAACCGCGCCCTCGTCAACGTCGGTCAGCCGCGCCCGCACCTGCATCAGCGACAGGTCGGGCATGGCCACGACCGCGAGACCGCCGTACGCCGTGTCGCCCACCTGATATTTTCGCCCCTGCCAGTTGACGGCGATCTGGGCCAAGCCGTCGCGCGGTGCCGTGAGAACGAGGCTGTCGAGTCGACTCTCAATGTCCTTGAGCTCACGCCGGGCACGCGCCAGCGCCACATCCTTGATCCGACGGTCGAGACTGGCCGTGTGGCCCTGGGCAGCGAGATCGCTCTCGGCCTTGCCAAGGTCATCCCCCGCGACGGCGAGCGCCTTCTGCTTCTCCTGAAAATCCCGACGCGATCGTAGATCCTGCGGAACCGAAGCATTCGCCCGCGCCTTCTGTGCGGCAACGCGCTTGCGCTCGACTTCCACTTTCTTGTCGGCGGCAACCAGGGCGTCCGCCGCATCTTGACCGGCAAGATTGGTCTCGGCGCTCTGCACCGCCTGCCGTTTTTCCGTGAGGGCGCTGGAAAACGCCTCCGCGTCGAACTCGATCAGACGATCACCTTTTTTCACCACCGCTCCGTCGTCGATCAGCCACCGGATGGTCACCGACCAGTTGGGCGTCCGCGGTGCACGCAGGGTTTCCGACGTGGTTGCTTCGAGCTCGCCCGTCAAAGCAAAGCGATCCTCCAGCGTCCCGCGCCGCACGACCATCGCCGCCGTCTGCCGCCCTAGCGCGGCGTCCTCGCGCCGACATCCTTGCCCGCCGAGGGTGATCACCGCCCCCAGGATCGCCAGCGTCGCGCGCCCCGGGCGGTTCACGACGCCCCCCGGGCCAGCACGACCGGTGCGCCATCGGAGACGATGCGGCCATCTTCGATGTGGATGGCGCGTGGACAGTGCGCGGCCAGCGACGGCTCGTGCGTCACGATGACGATCGTATGCCCGGCGCTGTGCAGCTCCAGGAACAACTCCATGATGTCCCGCTCGGTGGCCGAATCCAGGTTGCCGGTCGGCTCGTCCGCCAGCAGCAGCGACGGCTCCGAGGCCAGCGCGCGCGCGATGGCCACCCGCTGCCGCTGGCCCCCCGACAGCTCGTGGCTGCGGTGGCCCAGACGGTGGCCCAGACCCACCTTGCCCAGAACACTTGCTGCGCGGGCGCGACGTTCGGCCCGCTGCATGTCGCGGTAGACCAGGGGAAGTTCGACGTTCTTGAGCGCCGTCGCGCGCGCCAAGAGCTGGAAGTTCTGGAAGATGAAGCCGATCTCGCGGTTCCGCAACCGCGACAGTTGATCGTCGTCAAGCCCCCCCACTTCATGCCCGTGCAGTCGGTAATTGCCGCTGGTCGGCGTATCCAGGCAACCCATCACATTCATCAACGTGGTCTTTCCGGATCCCGAAGCCCCGATCACCGCGACCAGCTCGCCCGGAAAGATACGCAGACTGACTCCGGCCAGCGCAGCAATGGTTTCCTCGCCCATCTTGTAGTGACGGGTGACCATGTTCATGTCAATGAGCGGTTCCACAGAATGATCTGGCCAGGTCAGTTTGGTTCGGGACAGGGCGAACCGTTTGGCGCACCCACTCTGAGTCCAATCCAATCGCTGTGTCGAGTGCCTTATTCCTTACGAGAGTTTCAAAACGAGAGTTTCAAAAAAATACTTTCACCGCCCTGGTCCATGTTGGGCAAAAATGGCCTTTGTTTCGGTGACGAGCCGACGCGACGACTTGTGCGAGGTCAGGGTGCGCTGCAACTAGTCGTGGCGGACGAGGAGGGTTCTTTGCAGAAGTATGTGACTTCGATCTTAAGCCCGGCCGCAAAAGGCATGCATCGCAGAATCCGCTCTCGGATTTCTTGGATGACCTGTGGCGCGAGAGGGAAGTGCGTATTTGGAGTAAACAGTGGGAAATTTTCGATTTGGATTCTCAAAGTCCCTCCCCGCAGGATGACACCACCCAGAATCAAACCGCCCGACGGGCTCTTGGCATGCGCGAAGTAAAGTTGAACGGCTCGGTCGGGGTCGATCTTGTTGAGAAAGTCCAAGTGAAATCGGTACTTCTTTGGGTTCTGGAAGATGCACTCGAAGCGATCCCAAGGATAAGGAACCTCCGCACCAATGCCGGGGCGGCGCACGATAAACATCACCTCGGGGCTTCCTAGCGCTGTGAACTGCTGATCGGTCTGTATTTGCGTGAAATAGTCATCGCCCGGTGGCGGCCACACTGTCGGTTTGGCGTCCGGGACCGCGGCGTCCGATCCTGATGTCGATGAGCTGGCGTCAGTCGAGGTGCCGTTGACCTCCGCGTTCGCATCATCTTGGGCGACGATGGTGTCTCGCCTGGTATCAGCCGGGCTTACCTGGCCGTCGTGCATGGCCATGACCTGTGCGTCCGGTGCATCGGACGCCGCGTCTGGCGCTGCCACTCGCTCGTGGCAGCCGACCACGGCGACAAACAACATGAGCAACGATGGCACGCTCCTGGGCGTAACGTGTAGCATCTGTTCATCCTGTGCCGTCATAGGGGCGGGATCTGGCTCAAATAGGGGCGTGCCTGTTTGATGATCAGGCGACCGTCGCGCGTGACTTTCAGCTCAATGTCCAGCGCCAACCACGAGAGGTGTGAGTAGACGTTCGCACGAAAGTGTTCGTGGACCGTATGCAGGAGCTTCGTCAGCTCACGAAAGCGATCAACAGGCCACAATGTCTCGCTCGCGGGAATCAGTGACGAAGGCACCTGTACGGTGTCGTTGATGACCTCGCCGCTCGCGGTCCGCCAAAACAAGCGCGTCTCGGCCTGCGCCGTCGGATCGATGGGCCGAACGATGCCCGTTTCGCCGGTCTGGCTGAAAAGCACGCTGAACGGCGGCGAACCGCGGAATCGAACGTTCGTGAACGCAACCGCCTGGAGTTGCTCTTGCTTGTCGGCAAGCTGCACCGCCACCGCCATCTTGACCTTGCGATGATCCAGGCCGTAGTACGCGCGCTCGTCGTATGCGCGATCGTTCCATAGGCTTGCCCAAACGTTCTTCAGTGCTCTGACGGCACTCTTTTCGTCCCGCAGTTCTGACTCGAGATCGCGCACGATGTCGTCTATCCAGATGAGGTTCGGCTCCAGGCGGCGGCGATCATTCCACCTGACGATCTCGCTTTCGAGGTGACGCCGGATCTCGTCCGTCAGGCAGCGCGACGGGCCGGTCGCGTCCTCGTCCAAATCGTCGGCAAGACACCCGGTGCGCGAATTGTAAAGACCGGCACCGCTCGACAACTCGAGATCCTCGGCGTTCGTGCTGCTGCGAAACCGCAGGCGCATCGACCGCGCATCGGTCCCGAAGATCTCAATCGCTCTCGTCACCAGGCGCTCCAGGAGATCGGACGGCAGCGCCGCCGCCTGCACTCGACGACGCAGTTCCCGCAGTCTCAGCTTCTTCCACGCTGGATCGGACGCCATGCGCACGTCCCCCACGATCTCCTCGACCAAAGGCGCAAAGCCACCCACCGTGGAGAAGTCTACATAGGCCGAAAAAGGGATCCCAAAGCCCGCGATGCGGTTGACCGCCGGAAGCACGACGTGAAGCTCACCGAGGTTGGCAGCCTTGACACCGAACGCGGCCGCATCCCGATGCCTCAGCTCGGCATAAGAAGCCCAATCCTGGCGCCGCACGTCGGCCACCAATTCACCCACTATGGGCCGCTGGCGGCGCCAGAGATCCTCGGCCTCATGCTGTGCGATGACGCGCAGCTTGACAGTGGCTCCGTCCGCCAAAACGTGAACCAGGCGACCGTTCCACGCTGCGCTATCCTTCCATTCGTAGATTCCCGGCACGGACGCGTTGGGGATTTGCTTTTCGCCGAGGCGGAGACTGAGGTGGCTACCCGCCGACTGGGGCCCCGCCGAGAGCAATGCCGACACGATCGATAAATCGAGCGGCGCGTTCTCAACCACGACAACATCTCGGTTCGACCACTCCGTCAACGGCTGCCCCTTGGGGATGATTCGCAAAAAGCCGGCCGCCTCGCCCGCGCCATACACACGGGCAGCGAACTCGACCCTAAGCCCGACGCCATCCGTTGTGTCGGTGTGACAGCCAATGGAAGCAAGCAACCCCGGAATCAACAGCCCCAGTACAAAGAACGCCGATGGCCAGAACATGCCAGGCTTGCTCATCCGGTCGTGTCCCCTTTGATGAGGCCGGTTCATCGCGGGCCCATTCTGCACCGGTGCCCCAAAAAGCGCTATGCCTTACCTGAGCATGCGCCCAAGCACCAGGCGGGCGCGTTCGATCGCCCACAGGGCTGCCATATTCAAGTCCTCATCCTCGGCCTCGAGAGCGAGTTCCCGAAATCGCGGCCCGCGCAACTTGACGCGGCAGACGTAGTAGCCCGGTCGCCCCGGGCACGACCGTCGGCCCAACACCAGGGCCGCACTGTGAAGGCCCGAGGGGCTGATTGCTTTGCAGCGCAGGTCGACCTATGGTGCCGCCGCATAACGGGGTGCTGAGCATGATTAGACGTCCATCGCTGTCCGGCCGCGCTGTCCACCTTCAGGCGGCAGTTGCGCTGACCGTGGCCACCGTCACGTATGGTGGTTCCAATACGGCGCGCGCTGAGATCACCACCACCGCGCCAGGCTTCGCACTCAATCGTTTCGAGCCCGCCGGCCCGGGCAGCAGTTGGTTCACGCTCGAGTCGCTCGACTTTCGTGGAACGGCGCGTCCGGCCATGGGCATCGTTGGCGGCTACGCCTACAAGCCGCTCGTGCTGTACGGCAACGACAAGCAGGAACTCGCGACCCTGGTCAATCACCAGATCACGCTTCAACTCGGCGTCGGCATCAACCTGTACGATCGCTTCCGGGTCAACGCCGCGCTGCCGGTCATCGTGGCGCAGCGAGGCTTCACTCCTGAAGCGGTGGGTCCGCAGGTGTACGCGGCGGCGAGCGGCGCCTCCGCTGGCGACCTCCGCCTCGGTGCCGACGTTCGCCTCATGGGCGAGCACGGCGATCCGCTGCGGCTCGCCATCGGCACCCAGGTTTTCGTACCGACTGGCAAGACCGCGGCCTACGCCAGCGACGGCAAGTTTCGCGTCGCGCCCCGGCTGTTGTTGGCGGGCGACGTGGGCGCGGTTGCCTACGCCGCGCGCGTCGGTTTCCAGTACCGCGGCGCGCACCTCGACCCGACGCTGTTTCAGGGCGACGGTGCCAGCGTCGGCAACGAAGTCTTTGGTGCGCTGGCCATCGGCATTCACCCGGTTCCCGAAGTCCTCGTCGGCCCCGAGATCTTCGGTGCGACCGTGCTCACCGACAGCAACAGCTTCAAGCCGCGCTCGACCCCGCTCGAAGTCTTGTTCGGCGCGCACGTCACGGTAGCCGAAGACTGGCACCTCGGCGCCGGAATTTCCCCTGGGCTGACCCAGGGTCTCGGCTCACCGGCGCTGCGCGTGCTGGCGCAAGTCGAATACTTCCCGGCGGTGCCGCCACCCGACCGTGACGGCGACCGGATCTTCGACCGCGACGACGCCTGTCCCGATGTTCCCGGCGTGCGCACGGGCAATCCTAAGACCCACGGCTGCCCGCGCCCACCGAAGGATCGCGACAAGGACGGCATCCTCGACAAGGACGACGCTTGCCCCAACGTCCCGGGCATCGCCACCGACGATCCGGCCACCCACGGCTGTCCGCCGCCAAAGCCCCCCAAAGATCGCGACAAGGACGGCATCCTCGACGATGCCGACGCCTGCCCCGACATCCCAGGCATGAAGACCGACAGCCCAAAAACTAACGGCTGCGCCGACCAGGACGGCGACACCATCCTGGATCCCGAAGACGCTTGCCCGGAACAACCCGGTCCCGCGGATCCGGATCCGGCGAAGAACGGCTGCCCGATCGCGCGGGTCGAGAAGGGACAGATTCGGATCCTTGAACAGGTCAAGTTCAAGTTCAATTCGCACATCATCCTGCCCGAGAGCGACTACATCCTGAACGCGGTCAAGCAAGCGCTCGCGGAGCATCCCGAGATCCAGCAGATCCGCGTCGAGGGACACACGGACAACCGCGGCGCGTCGGTCTACAACAAGAAGCTGAGCGATCGCCGCGCGGCTTCGGTGGCTGACTGGCTCAGGGCCCACGGCATCGATCGCGGGCGTCTGCTGAGCCAGGGGTTCGGGCGCGAACGGCCGCTGGCCACGAACAAGACCGAGACTGGCCGCGCGCAGAACCGGCGCGTGGAATTCCACATCGTGGGCCCCAAAAAAGATGACGGAGCGCAGCCATGAAACGCAAAAGCGGCATGAACAAGAAGCAGCTTGGATTCGTCGTCGGCGCCATCGCGGGACTCGTCGCGGCGGTACCGCTGGCGCAGGCCGCGCCGACGCTGCGCATGAAGGTCGATCAGAAGGGCGACTTCGTCCTGCTCGGCAACACCCTGGGCCAGGAATGTGGCGGCGGGACGCCCGCACCGGTCGTGGGCACCGTGGGCCCGTGCGGGATCAACACGGGCTCGAGCGCCGTGGACGTCTTTTGGCGCGCCGACGAGCCCGGCGCCAAACAGGCCACCGCCAGCATCGAGATCACGAACGCGCGCGCGCGCAGCACGGCCGTCCTCAAGCTACCGTCGATGAACGCGACCATCACCTACGCGCGCCTGTACTGGGCGGCGCCGCGCAAGGGTGCCGTCAACGACACCAGCGTGCTCGTCGAACGCATTGGGCCGGGCGGGTTCAGCCAGACGGTCAACGCGGTCGACGCGCCGACCGTCGCCACCACCACCACGCCGCCGACCCACACCCACTACCAGTCGTCCGCCGACGTCACAGCACTGGTCAAGGCGAACGGCCCGGGCGACTACCGCATCTCGGGAGTCGACACCTTCGAACTTGCCAACCTGAACGATCACCGGATGTTCGTCGGCTGGTGGATGGTGGTCTTCTACCAACTGGACACCGATCCGCCGCGCAACCTGGCGCTGTTCGACGGCCTGGATCTGGTCGAGCCGGGCGCGACGGTCATCACGGCGACCATCAGCGGGTTCAAGGCACCCGCGTCGGGACTCAAGGCAAAGCTTGGCGTGGTCGCCTACGAGGGCGATGAAAACGCGAGCGGAGACCAGATCACGTTCAACGATCCGACGTTCGCCAGGCCACTTTTCAACGGGCTCAACCCCGTGAACAATTTTTTCAACTCGAGCCGCACCGAGTTGGGCGACCCCGTATCCAACGACGGTGATCTGCCTCGCCTCACTGGCATGTCCGGCAGCATGTCGGGGATTGATCTGGACGTGGTGGACGTGACGGGCCGGGTGCCGCAGAACGCGACCTCGGCCACGGTCTCGGTTCGTTCGACCGGCGAGTTCGTGATGCTGGGTGGCCTCGTGACATCGATTGCGACGTTCAAGCCGGATTTCACCAACACCAACAAGACGTTTCGAAATCTGACCAACACCATGGTCGGCGCGATTCGCCCGGGCGACGTCATCGAGTACACCGTCACAACGACCAACAACGGCAACGATCCGGGAACCAACGTCGTGCTCACCGACGAGATCCCGATGGGCCTGACCTACGTCGCCAACTCGGCCATGCTGACCGCGGGCGTGGGTCTCATCGATTTTGCCGGACGCACCTTGACCGTGCGCCTCGGGGCCGGTGCCACCGCCACCATGGGCGGCACCATGCCCCCAGCACCGATGGCGGGTTCGACAGCGACGGTCGTGTTCAAGGCCACCGTCAACAACATGGTTTCCGGAACCATCGCCAATCAGGCGATCGTCAGTGCCACCGGCCAGTCGGGATCTCTGCCCACGATGTACCCGTCCGACGGCAATGGCACCGTCCCGGGCAATCCACCCACGACGTTTGTGATCGACGAATGCCTGACCAATCCCGACTGCGCGATGAACATGGGCAAGCCCGTCTGTCAGAACACGGTGCATCCATTCGTGTGCGTCGAATGCACCCTGGGAACGGACTGCAAGGTGAATGCGAAACCATTCTGCGTGACGGCGACCAACACGTGCCGGGCGTGCACCAACGACGCCGAGTGCTCCGCGACCCCGATGACACCGGCCTGCCAGAGAACGGGCGCGCTCGCGGGATCATGCACGCAGACCGGCTGCACATCGAACAACGACTGTGGGGGATTCACGCCGACGTGCAACGTTGCCACCGGGGTCTGCGGGCCATGCGTTGACGACGACGCCCCGTCTTGCACGAACCCCAAGTACCCGGCCTGCCAGAAAAGCGGGCCCCTCGCTGGCGCTTGCACCGAGTGCTCGGGCACGCTGCCACGCCTGTGCGGAGGTGCCAAGCCGGTCTGCATCACAAGCCTGGGCTTCTGCGCCTGCACGAACACCAAGGACAGCGACTGCGGCGGCCCGATGTCCGGCGTCGTGTGCAACGCGCCCGTCGGCATCTGCATCCCCGGGTGCGGCACCGCCGCCGACCGCAACCGGTGTCCCGCCGCCCAGATGTGCACGGGGATGGGCGATGCCATCGGCACCTGCGTGATCCCCGCCTGCCTGAGCGACGGCGACTGCATGCAGCCCCGGCCCCGCTGCGATCTGGGGTTGATGCCGTCCTCCTGCGTGCAATGCCTCGCCAACGCCGACTGCAAGGCACCGTTCATCTGCGACGCGGCGAACTCGAAGACCTGCGTCGAATGCACCCCCGCCAACACGAACAACTGTTCGGCCATGACGGCGGGCACCCGTTGCCTGGTCACCAATTCGTGCGGCTGTCAGGTGGACAACGACTGCGGCGGAATGACCTCGGGCCGCGTGTGCGACAGCGGCATATCCAAGTGCTCGCCCGGCTGCCGCGGCAACGGCGGCAACGCCTGCCCACCGGGCCTGGTTTGCACGTCGAGCACCAACGCCATCGGTCGCTGCGTGACGCCCGGAACGCCCCTCGACGCCGGCGTAATAGACGCGCCACGGGACGTCGTCGCGATGGAGACTGGCGTCAGTGTTCCCGACGCGGCGGCGGTACCGCCAGGCCCCGATGCCACAACGCCCGCCTTTGACGCGCCCGTGAGCACCGATGCCACGGTGCCCGCCTTTGACGCGCCCGCGAGCACCGATGCCGACACCCGCTTCGCGGGCTACTTGGCCGGCGGCGGGTGCCGCTGCGACGTGGGTGCCACGCCGCAGCAACGTGGCACGGCGTTGCCCCTACTAATGCTCGCCCCCCTCGGGCTCGTCCTCGCGGTTCGCAGGCGCAATCGTCGATAGTTCTGCTACAAGGAGGTGACTCATGGCTCGATCGCGTCGCTGGCTCATTGGCTGTCTGCTTGCGCTGCCCGGTCCCGCGCTGGGTGCCGAAGCACCGCTTCTTCGCACAACCCCGATACTCGAAAAAGTCACCGGCGAGCTCCAGTTCGGCGAAGGGCCGCTGTGGCACCGGGACGGTTATCTGCTGTTCGAGGATATGCCACGTCTGCGCATCATGAAACTCGATGCGAAAGGCAAGATCACCGTATTCCGCGAGCCCTCCGGCAAGGCCAATGGCCTCGGCATGGACGCCAGGGGCCGCCTCATCGCTTGCGAGGGCGGTGCCCGGCGCGTGTCGCGCACGGAAAAGGACGGCACCGTCGTCACCCTCGCCGACTCGTACGCCGGCAAGAAGCTCAACAGCCCCAACGACGTCGCCATCGACCACAAGGGTCGCATCTACTTCACCGACCCACGGTACGGTGACCGCACCGGCGTCGAACAGGACAAGGAAGCCGTCTACCGCATCGATGCTGATGGAACGCTCACCCGCATCGTGGACGTGCTCGCCCGCCCCAACGGCATCCTGGTCACCCCGGACGGCAAGACGCTGGTGGTGTCCGACAACAACGCGGGCACGCACTCGGCGCTGATGGCGTTCGATCTGGACGGCCAGGGCAACGCCAGGCACGGCCGGGTGCTGTTCGACTTTGGCACCGGGCGCGGGGTCGATGGCATGACCTTCGATGACAAGGGCCGAATCTGGGGCACCGCCGGCGTCAAAGGAAAAGCCGGCGTCTACGCGTTCGAATTCGAGGGCGACCGGGCCAGCGTCCGGCAAGTGGCGTTCGTGCCGACGCCCGAAGATCCGACCAACTGCACCTTCGGCGGCAAGGCGCGCGACACGCTGTACGTCACCACGATCACGTCGCTGTATCGAATCAAGCTGCCCGTCCACGGAACCCAAAGCCCGCCCGGCAAGTAGCCGCGATCACGGTTCGACGAATCCGGGCAGTCGTGCTCGGAGTTCAGGGTGCCGCCATCAACTCCATCTTCCGCTTTTGCAGGTACAAGCGCATAGACGCGAGCCCCTCCTCGAAGGCTTTCAGCTCCGCCATGGTCCGCATGCCACCCTTGGTCGCGGAGCGAAGCGCGGTTGCGGCCTGGTCAATGAAGGCGTTGAGCTCCTTGAGATTCCAGGCGTCTGCGACCACGCGCTGCACCTCGGCCCGGTAACGGGCCGCAAGGGCGGGTATGCCGCGCAGGCGCCGCGGGAACTGAGAATTGGGCATATCGGCCACCGCCAAGCGGGATGTTCCAGTGGTGAGGGGGTTGAGCGCCTGATCCGTGCCGTGCAATAGCCAAACAAACTTGTCGTTCTTGGGATTGTGATACAGGTAGGTATTGTTGTTGTAAAAGCAGTAACCATCCCAGTGGCTTATCGCTACTTCAACGGCGTAGAACGTAATGAAGGTGTCAAGGTCGACCAGCGCCCCCACCGCGGCGCTCCATGCCGCATCGGGGGTTTCGCGTGCGGCCTGGGCAAGGCGCACGATATCCGCCCGGCTTCTCATCTCTTCGGTCTCATTTTTTAGACCGAGGCGAGCCGGATTGACCATGAAATCGACACGGTCTACTTCGTACAGGTTGCCCTGGTCGAAGTCCTTCCCAAAGTGGCGCGTGAGAAACTGTTTGTCGATGGCTTCCTTGACCAGGTACAGGCCGTTGTCCATGTTGTTGAACGTCACCTGGGCGTAAGCCGTGCGCGCCGTCGCAAGGCCGGCGCGACGGCCGATCTCATAGGAAACGGATTCATGCAGCAGGCTAGCTCTGTCTTGCCTGAAATTGTTGAGTATCAGTTTCTTCAGGCCATCGAGCCTCTGTTTTGGAACGAACGAATCGAACTTGACGCTGAAGCCGGGCTTGTCCGACAGGGAAGCGAACGATCCGGCTCGTCCCTTCTTTCGGATTCCGACATTGGCGAGCACCACCCCATCAAAGCTGAGCGTAGCCGGCACCCGGACATCTTTCATGGCATTGTTGTCGAGAGTGGCAAGATATTGCCGGTCGACCGTGATCTGGATCTGGTGCAGCGTCGCACCGGCAAAGACAGTGCCTCCAATAGCGGTGGCCGTTGGCGGTGCCGTTTCCGGTGTCATATCTTGGCCAAGGCCGACCTCGGACGACCCCTGGGCCAAACCGACCTCGGACGACGCACCAGCGTCCACAGTGGCGATTTGGCCGTCACCAGCGACGCTGCCGTTCCCCACCTTGCCCACGCACCCGATGAGCGCAGCCCCAAGCGCGGACGCGATCACGGGTCCATTGAAACGCAACATCGCCATCGGCAAAACCTTTGCACGGATTCTACCGTCCCCTCCTCTCCCGCACAATCCTTATCTGCCCGATCACCGGGCGGCAGTGTCAGCACGGGTGCTCGGATGTCGGCTGCCGTTGTGACGACAGCAGGGAATCTGGCGACGAGCCGCTCCAACGCTGCTGTATCGCGGCGAACCGCGGGATAAGTTGGTCTTGGCACCCTGTCCGCCGCACGACTTGTGCC
>CAYSKR010000257.1:0-3308 GCA_964431675.1 uncultured Myxococcales bacterium | reverse complement strand
CTGCGTGGGCCGATGACGGGCGGCGGCGAGCTGGAAGTGATGACCAGGCCCCTGACGGCCATGCCCGAGGCGGACAGCGTCGATGCGTCGATGCGCACGACCTGGCTTTCACCGGCGTTGGCGACCCACAGATTGCCGGCGACGTCGAAGGCAAGCGCCGACGGCCCGTTCCAGCCGGTCAACTCGACGGCCGACACCGGACTTCCCGACGACGCAAGCTGCGCCGCCGTGAACTTGAGCACCTTGTTCGAGAAGATCACGGTGGCCCACAAGCTGCCCTCGCGATCGAACGCCAGCGCCTTGATTCTGGGAAAACCACCCGAGAACGCGGCGCTGTTGATCGAGATGTCGGCGGTCTTGGTGCCGCTGGTCGCTAGCTGCGCGGCCGGGTAGCGCAACAGCGGCGGATCGGCCGTCGTGTCGCCGGCGACCCACAGATTGCCATCGCGATCGAATGCGCCACCGCGCGAGCCCTGGGTATTGGCTGCAACCGTGGCCGCCGGGCTGCCGGTGGTCGCGATGGCCATCGAAGAAAAGCCGAGCAGGTTCGACATCGCGTTGGCGTTGCCAAGCCACACCTTGTTGCTGCTGCCGATCTCGGCGTACGTGACCTTCACGGTGCCGGTCATCCCGTTTTTCACGCAGACGGGACTGGTCGCAACGGTCGGCACGAACGCTCGCCTGACCACCGAATCGGGCGGCGCCAACCGCGCGGCCATCACCATGTAGGATCCGCAGCCCACCGCCGATGATGGAGCGAACGGCACGGTGCCCGCCGGTCCCATGATGGCGATGTTGGGCGTCACGCCCGCAGGCAAGCCTTCGACGGTGACGGCCAGGGTGCCCATGCCTGCGGTCGGGCAAGCGGCCGTTGCCGGCGCCGGGCGCGCGTCATCGCCGTTGCCGCCGCAACCGACGACCAGAAACGCGAAAACCCCAGCAAATCGAACGATTCGAAGCATCTGAGCCACGCTGGATGAGTTCTTCATGCCGCGACTGTCGGTCATGCCCGGTCCAAGGTCAACTGCTGCGGCACCACTGGTCCTCACAACGAGGTCCGCCCGCGCCATCGCCGGGGCGAAGGTCAGCTCTTCAGCACGCGGCGGCAGGCAGCAAGGCCAGCGCCGAGTTGAGCTCGCTGTGGCCGTGGCTGTCGGCTTTTGCCTTGCAGGCATCGAGGCCCGAGGTGTAAACGCGCCTCGCATCTTCGGTCCGGCCGAGCGCCACCAGCGTGTTGCCGGCGTGCAGGTAGGCGGCCGTGTAGTCGGCGTGCGTGCGGATCAGATCAGAAAACACCGCGTCCGCTTCCGCCAGCTCACCGGCGTTCTTGTGCTCGAGCGCCAGCGCATAGCGCGCGAACGCATCGTCGGGCCGCGTCGCAAGAAAGGCGCGCAGGCGCTCGATTCGCGACCCGGTCACGACGGCTGACGCGCGGGCGATTCGGGCCCGGCCACCTCGGGATGGTCTGCCCCATCGATGATGCGGTTGTTGGCATCGACGCGCACCACCACGGGTTTCCAGGCGCGCGCCTCCGCCTCGTCCTGCGCTTCGGCGAAGGTTGCGATGATGACGGTATCGCCAGGGGTGGCGAGGCGAGCGGCCGCCCCGTTGATGCAGATCACGCCCGAGTCTGGCTTACCGGGCAACGCGTAGGTCACCAGTCGGTTGCCATTGCTGGCGTTCCAGATGTGTACTTGCTCGTGCGGGAGGATCTGGGCGGCGTGCAGCAACGTCTCGTCAATGGTGACCGAACCTTCGTAGCGCAGATCCGCGTGCGTGACCGTGACCCGATGCAGCTTCGACCTGAACAGCGTTCTTCTCATGACCCCTCCGTCCCGGCCGGTGCGAGCCGGTCCAGTCAGATGAGGTGAATCCTGACGCAAAGGTAGCCGCAGTCAACCGTGAAACGCCGGAATCGTCGCGGGCCTCCGGGCGCGCGGTTTCGCATCGGGGGCGCGCGGGAGATAAGATTGAGGGCGGTGGCCGCGCGTTTCCAAACATTCATCGGCGTCGATCTCGGCGGTGGCAAGGGCAAGCGGACTGCCCTCGCCGTCCTGCGCCGACAGGACGACGTTGCCAGCGTGGCGTTGCTCGCGCCAATGACCGGCGCTGCGCCGCTGTACGACACCGCGCTTGTGGATCTGATTCGCGCGCAAGGGGAGGGCGCCCTGTTGTGCGTCGACGCGCCCCTCACGCTGCCTCCTTGCCTGCGCTGCGTGGTGCCGGTTTGTCCCGGGCAGAGCGCGTGTGTCGATCCTGAGGTCGTGCAGATGCATCGCCTGGCGCGGCCGCGCGAACAAGAAGCGCGTGACGTTCGCCGGGGCAAACCGACGGTCACGCCCTACACGCAGCGGGCCACCGAGATCTACCTGAACCAGGTGGTGGGCATCCGGCCGCTCGAGACGCTCGGGCAGGGCATGGGGCCACTCACTTCGCGCGCCGTGCATCTGGTTCGCGCGTTGGCGGACCGCTTCGGCCTGAACAACAACCTCATTGAAGTCTACCCGCGCGCGACGCTTGAGCTTCTCGGCTTGTCGGACTTCTACAAGAAGCGCGAGGATGTGCGGCTCGGGATGTTGGCGCGCCTGCCCGAGTTGACCTTCGCGCCCGGGGTTTGGCGCGAGGAATGCGTGCGCAGCGATCATCTGTTCGACGCGGTCATATGCGCCTACACGGGGTTCCTCTTTGCGCGCGATGGCTGGCAACTCCCGGCCGACGCTCCGCCGCTGCAACAGATCGCAGGGGGCTGGATCTGGACCCCGCCCGACAAGCGTACACGCCGCGGCGCGGCCGACGTCAACGCCGCACCCGTGCGTTGACCGGCGTCTGTCCAGCCTCAAGGAATGGCGCGCGGGTGCGGCGTCTCGGCGACGTCTTCGTCAGCCGTCAGCGCCGCCATGGCCACCCGGTGCTCGCTGGGGCTTGAGCCCAGGAGAGCATGCGTGCTGCGGGCGCGCAGGAATTCAAGGAACACCAGCACGTTCGGCAGCTCTGCGGCCGGGATCTTGCCGAGGAGGTCGCGTGCCTGTCGGCGCAAAATTTCTCCCGGCACCTCCGCACCGCCTGGAAGCGGCGTTTGCGGCACCTCCTCCGGCTCGGCAGGCGTGGTCACGTTGCCCCACGGCGGGGGATTCGCCACCTCGATCTGCATGTGCTCGAGCCAGGTCTGGATGTGAAAATGCAGCAGCTCCGACCGGCAGGAAAACCAGCGTTCACGTTCGGCGGGAAAAGCGAGAAGCACGTCCTTGAATCTCCGGAACGCACCCTTGCCGTCTATGGCCACAAGTAGCCGCTCGCGCAGTGCCTGG
>CAYSKR010000256.1:0-2731 GCA_964431675.1 uncultured Myxococcales bacterium | reverse complement strand
CCAGTTCGTGCTCGGCGGCCCGCAGGCCATCTCGAACGGCGGCTTCGGCCTGCTGTGCGTGCCCAAGCTGGGCTTCTCTGGCGAGAACGCGCAGGCGCTGTATTGCCATGTCGCCCTGGCGCTGTTCGCCGTTACGACCGGCGCTATCTGGTGGGTGCTGCACTCCCCGTTCGGCCTCGCGATCCAGGCGCTGCGCGATTCGGAAGCCAACGCCGTCTGCCGCGGCGTCAATCAGTTTCGCGGCAAGCTTTTCCTGTTCGCGTTTTCGGCCTTTTTCACGGGACTCGCGGGCGGCTTTGCCACCCACTATCAGGGTGCCATCTCGCCATCGTCGCTCGACTTTGGCCTGATGATCCAGCTCCTCACCATGATCGTGCTCGGCGGCTGGGGCACGTTCTTCGGGCCCATCGGCGGCGCGGCGCTCATGACCTTGCTCGTGCAGGCCCTCGAACCCTGCAAGGACTTTCGCCCCCTCGTCCTCGGGCTCGTGCTGGCGGCGGTGGCGGTGCTGGCACCGCAGGGCCTCGTGCCCCTGGCCACCGCCCACGTCCGCAGCGTCGTTCGCGTGTTTCGGCAAGCATCGTAGGTGGACCAGGAGTGCGACCAAGAGTACGAAAATGAGAGAGTTGAAAGATAGACCGAGGGGCGATCTGTCGCGCGCGGCCGCCCGCAACCGCGGCCACGTCCTGTCGCGCCTGCACCCGTGGGGCACCACCTCGCGCACGGAGATCGCGGCCGACACCGGCCTGTCGCCGGCCACGGTCTCGCGCATCACGCGCGATCTGGTACGTGGCAAAGTGCTCACCGAGGTCGCGCGTCGACGTGCGACCGCCGGGCGCCCCCTGCGTGGCCTCGAGATCAACGGCAGCTACGGCGCCGTCCTGGGCATCAGCCTCTTGCCCCCGGCAGCGCGCTTTTTGGTGATGAACCTGCGTGGCGACATCGTCGACCAGGCCAGCGTCCCCATCGATCGGCAGCACGCCGACAGGGGCGTCCTCGAACCGCTGCGCAAGACCGTCGCCGTCATGATGAAGAAGTGGCCCGGCGGCGCGTCGAAGCTATCGGGCGTCGGGCTGGCGCTGCCGGGGCAATGGGACCAGGCCGAGGGCGTGTCGTTGACGTACCCGCGCCTGCCCTCCTGGCGAGACGTGCCGATCCGCAAGCTGTTCTCCGAGTGGACCGGGCGGCCGACCGTGCTGGTCGGGTACGCGCCGGCCCTCGCCCTCGCGGAGCAGGCCCGCCGCGCCGAGCAAGCACCGGCAGGTCTCCTGTCGGTCGAAGTTGCCGGGCACATCGCGATGGGCGTGGTAGTCAACGGCGTGGTCGTGCAGGGTGCCTCGGGAAACGCGGGCGAGCTCGGGCACGTCACGGTCGATCCGTCCGGACCGGTCTGCTACTGCGGCAACCGCGGCTGCCTGGAAACCGTCGCCACCTGCGATTCGGTCGAGGCCGCCGTGGCAACCTCCGACCTGGCGACCGAGGTGTTCGCCAACCGCGGCGCGGTCACCTTCGAGGACGTCGTCGCACGGGCCCGGCAAGGCGACGCCTTCTCCATCCGACTGCTCGCGCGCACCGCGCGCACGCTTGGCGTCGGCCTGGCGGCCGCCATCAACCTCATCAACCCGGATCTCCTGGTGTTGAGCGGGAGATTCTTCGACGCGGGCGAGCTCGTGCTGGTGCCGCTGCGCGCCTCGCTCGTGGACCACGCGCTCGCCAACACCACCAGCCGCCTGACCGTCGAGGTGTCGCGGCTCGGCCCGCAGGCGGCGGTCCTGGGCGCGGGCGCGGCCGCCATCCGCGAGGCAGTCCGCGGGCTGTGAGCGACATGAAGAACGTGACGACACCATCAACGACACGCAAGGAGGGGCCATGAGCGAGTTGCGAATCGGAATCGTGGGTCTTGGCTGGGCGGCCGTGGCACATATTGAAACTTTCAAGTCGGTCAAGGGCGCGCGCGTGACCGCAGTCTGCTCGCGCCAGGCGCACGATCCGCAGGATCTCGAGAAGAAATACGGCATGCCCCTCAAGGCCTACACCGACTTCGATCGGATGCTGGCCGACAAGGACATCGACGTCATCGACATCTGCACCGCCAGCGGCGTCCACGCCGAACAGGTGATCGCCGCCGCCCACGCGGGCAAGCAGCTCATCATCGAGAAGCCCATCTGCCTGTCGTGGCAGGACGCCAAGGCGGTGCGCGACGCCATCGGCAAGGCGAAGGTGCAAGCCTGCGTGTGCTTCGAGGTCCGGTATTCGGCGCAGTTCCAGCTCGCTCGCTCGATCATCGAGCAGGGCCTGCTCGGCGAGGTACACTACGGCGAGGTCGACTACTTCCACGGCATCGGGCCATGGTACGGACAGTGGACCTGGAACATCCGCAAGGACCAGGGCGGCTCCAGCCTGCTCACCGCCGGGTGCCACGCGCTCGACGCGCTGCTCTACCTGATGGACGGCGAGGTCGAGGAAGTGTCGAGCTATTCGACCAAGAGCAAGAGCGAGATCTTCGCGGCCTACGAGTACGACACGACGTCGGTGACCATCCTCAAGTTCAAGGGCGGGAGGCTCGGCAAGGTGGCCTCGGTGGTCGACTGCATCCAACCCTACTACTTTCACACGCACCTCGTGGGCAGCGAGGGCAGCCTGCTCGACGGGAAGATGCACACGGCGCGCATCGGCGGCCTCGACAAGCACCACTGGAGCCAGCTTTCGATGAAGCTGCTCGATTCGGGCG